>CAYPVZ010000592.1:0-2378 GCA_964414235.1 uncultured Rhodothermales bacterium
GACCGACTGGCTGAAGTCGGAGCCGTCCGACGGCAGCTTGGCGTAGAAGAGGCCGCCGGCGCCGATCTGGGCGCGCACGACCTCCTTGTCGAGCTTGTCCATCGGCTTGCGGCCGAGGTCGCCCTGGCCCTCGGCGCGGATGGCGACGACGGCGCCGCCCTCCTCCAGGATCTTCTCGAAGACGCCGAAGCCCGAGCCGCGCACCTGCTCCGAGACGTCGGCGATCTCCATGCCGAAGCGGAGGTCCGGCTTGTCGGAGCCGAAGCGGCGGAGGGCCTCGGCGTACGGCATCCGTGCGAACGGCGTCGGGATGTCGATGCCGCGCGTCTCCTTCCAGACCTGGGCGATGAGCCCCTCGATCAGCCCGAAGATCATCTCCTCGGTGGCGAACGTCATCTCGACGTCGATCTGGGTGAACTCCGGCTGGCGGTCGGCGCGGAGGTCCTCGTCGCGGAAGCACTTCGTGATCTGGACGTAGCGGTCGAAGCCGGCCACCATCAGGATCTGCTTGTACGTCTGGGGCGACTGCGGGAGCGCGTAGAAGCGGCCGGGGTGGACGCGGCTCGGCACGAGGTAGTCGCGCGCGCCCTCCGGCGTCGACTTCATCAGCACCGGCGTCTCGACCTCGACGAAGTCCTCGCCGTGGAAGTAGCTCCGCGTGCTCTGGTAGAGCTTCGAGCGCAGCAGCAGGTTCTTCTGGAGGTGCGGCTTGCGGAGGTCGAGGTAGCGGTACGTCAGGCGCGTGTCCTCGCCGGCCTTCGTCGCGCGCGGGTCGTTCTCGGAGACGACGAACGGCGTCGGGTCGGAGACGGAGAGGACCTCGACGTCGGAGACGTAGACCTCGACGTCGCCCGTGGCCATCTCGGGGTTCTTGCGCTCGCGCACGCGGACCTCGCCGCGCGCCGAGATCACGTCCTCCATGCGCAGCTTCTCGGCGAGCGCCGCCAGCGTGGCGTCGATCTCGGGCGAGAAGACGAGCTGCGTCACGCCGTAGCGGTCGCGGACGTCGACGAACGTGAGCCCGCCGAAGCCGCGGATCTGGTCCACCCAGCCCTTGAGCACGACGGTGCTCCCGGCGTCGGACGCGCGGAGCGCGCCGCAGGTGTGCGTGCGGTCGCCGTGGGCGGAGGCGTCGACGGGCGTGAGGCGGGCGGACGGTTCGGGCATCGGGCCGGGGCGAAAGGGGCCCGCAAAGCTAGGCGGCGGGCGTCCGGCCGATGGAGGATGGCCGATGGAGAGTGGAGCCCGCCCGCCGCGCCCCGGCTCCCCCTGCCACGGCGCCGAGGCGGGGGGAGCCGCTACCGGACGACGGAGAAGGCCACGCCGGGGCCGCCGTCGCGCCGCGCCACGTAGACGCCGGGCGCCAGCCGCGACGTGTCCACGCGGATCGAGCCGTCCGGGCCGCTCTCGGCGACGAGCACCTGCCGGCCGAGGGCGTCGACGACGGCCACGCGGACGCGCTCGCCCGGGGCGGCCTCCGCCGCCAGCTGGACGACGTCGCGCGCCGGGTTGGGGCCGACGAGGCGGAGCGCCGGGCGCGACCCGGGAGCCGTCTCGGCGGCCGTGAAGCCGCCGGGTGCCACGAGCGCGTACTCGCCGAACCCGACGGCGCCCTCGTACTCAATCCGGTAGCGGCTCGACGCGTAGCCCGCGGCGTCGGTCGTGAGCGCGGTGAAGGCGCCCGCGCTGACGGTCGGGCGGTAGTAGAGCGTGGCGGCCGTCGGGTCGTCGCCGTAGCAAGCGGCCTGGGAGACGGGACTGATGCGGACGCTGGCGCCGCTCGGGTCGAACGTGACGCCGCCGGACTCGGTGACCTCCCAGCGGCAGGGCACGGGCGCGCCCGACGGGAGCCCGGTCGCGTCGGCGGGGGCGCCGGCGTGGCGGGCGGCGGTGACCGTGCCGGTGCCGCCGAGGTCGTCACCCGCCAGCAGCTGGAGCCCGACGCTCCGGTAGAACCTCAGGACGCTCTTGTTTCCACCCGCGGGGATCGGGACGGGGACCGTGCTGATCGGCTCATTGTCGGCCGGGTCATACACGTGGATGTCGAAGCCGACGCTCGACGTGAAGGCCGAATACACGAGCCGGCTCCCGGCGGCGGCGAGGTCGTCGCGGACTTCGTCGGCCTCGATCGCGCGAACGGCGCCCGTCGTGCCGTCGACGAGGCAGATCGTGGTGCCGAGCGACGGCACGCTGCAGCGGACGGCGAGGTCGTCGCCGAACGAGACGAAGGAGGCGTCCGTGCCGATGTCGGGCCCGTCGAGCGGGTCGATGCCCGGGAGGCGCTCGGTGGTCGTGCCGTCGGTCCGCCAGAGGCCGGGGCGGAGCCGGTTGTCGCCCTCGGGGATGGACCTGGCCGAGAAGTAGAGCTGGCCACCATG
>CAYPVZ010000593.1:0-2377 GCA_964414235.1 uncultured Rhodothermales bacterium
CTCCTTCTCCGGCTTCGGGCCGGGCACGACGACCTCGCGGACGCCCTCGACGCCGTGCTCGGCCAGCGTCTCGGCCCCGCTGGCGCCGTCGTTCCAGACGGTCACGAAGGTGACCGAGTCGGCGCCGAGGCCGCGCCAGTCGGCCCAGACCGGGGCGAGCTCGTGGAGCGAGTTGTCGCACCACGGCGCCCAGACGTGGACCACGTGGACGCCCTCGGCGTCGACGATGGGGCGGAGCGTGGCGTCGGGGTCAGTCATGGGTCCAGGTGTCGCGGGCGTGCGCGATGGCCGTCGCCAGCTGGTCGGGCGCGACCTCGCCGTAGTTGAAGGCGTAGGCCAGCTGGCCGTCACGGTTGAAGACCCACGTGGTGGGCGTCCAGGTGACGGGGAGGCCGAGGAAGGAGCGGCGGCGGAGGCTGCGGTCGGCGCTCGGGCCCAGGTCGGGCTGGGCGTAGACGAAGACGTGGTCGCTGGCCTCGATGCCCCAGCGCGCGAGGCGGTCGGCGGCGGCCTCGCCGTCGTTCCAGATGGTGACGAACGAGAAGGTCACGTCCGGGTGGGCGTCGACGGCCTCGTACCAGCCGGCCTCGTACTCGGCGCGCGAGTTGCCGCACCACGGGGCCCAGAAGTGGACCACGTGGACGCCCGGCTGGGCGAGGGTCGCTGCGACGGCGTCTTCGG
The DNA here is from genome assembly GCA_964414235.1 of uncultured Rhodothermales bacterium. Lineage (GTDB taxonomy): Bacteria > Bacteroidota > Rhodothermia > Rhodothermales > Rubricoccaceae > Rubrivirga. The sequence continues at coordinate 682 of CAYPVZ010000593.1, forward strand.
CGGCGGTCCGCTCGGGCGTCGGCGGGACGGAGGGCGGCGCCGCGACGGGCGGCGTCTGGGCGCCCGCGGCGCTGGCGACGCGGCGGCCCCGGAGGGCGAGGCGCAACGGCGGGGGGGGCGGGAGGCGAACCTACGCCCCGCCGACGACGACGACGATCTCGCCGCGCACCTTGGCCTGGGCGCCGTAGTGCGCCGCCAGCTCGGCGAGCGTCCCGCGCCGGACCTCCTCGTGGAGCTTCGAGAGCTCGCGGCCGACGGCCGCCGGGCGGTCCTCGCCGAGGTGCTCCGCCAGCTGCCCGAGCAGCTTCACGAGGCGGTGCGGGCTCTCGTAGAGCACGACGGTGCGCGGCTCGTCCTTGAGGGCCAGGAGGCGCGTCTGGCGGCCCTTCTTGTGGGGGAGGAAGCCCTCGAAGACGAACCGGTCGGTCGGCAGGCCGCTGGAGACGAGGGCGGGCACGAAGGCCGTCGCGCCCGGCAGGGCCTCGACGCGGATGCCGGCCTCGGCGGCGGCGCGGACGAGCAGGAAGCCCGGGTCCGAGATGGCCGGCGTCCCGGCGTCGGAGACGAGCGCGACCGTCTCGCCGGCCTGCATCCGCTCGACGAGCTGGCTCACGCGCCCGTGCTCGTTGTGGACGTGGAAGCTCAGCCGCGGCGTGTCGATGCCGTAGTGGGCGAAGAGGGTCCCCGTCGTCCGGGTGTCCTCGCAGGCGACGACGTCGGCCTCTTTCAGGACGCGGAGCGCGCGGAGCGTGAGGTCTTCCAGGTTGCCGACGGGCGTGGGGACGAGGACGAGCCGGGGGGAGGGGTGGGGGGGGGCGCGGCGGCGCGAGCCGCTCGCGGGTCAGGCGCGGCGGAGGCGGAGGGCGTTGCCGATCACGAAGAGGTCCGAGAAGACCATCGCGAGGGCGGCCAGCATCGGCGAGAGGAGGACGCCGACGGCGGGGTAGAGCACGCCGGCCGCGACCGGGATCAGGACGACGTTGTAGGCGAAGGCCCAGAACAGGTTCTGGCGGATCGTGCGGAGCGTGGCCCGCGCCACGCCGACGGCTCGCGCGACGGCCTCCACGTCGCCTCCCGCGAGGACCACGTCGCCGGCCTCGATGGCGACGTCGGTGCCGGTGCCCATCGCCAGCCCGGCGTCGGCGACGGCCAGCGCCGGCGCGTCGTTGATGCCGTCGCCGACGAAGGCCACGGTGCGGCCCTCGGCCTGGAGCGCGGCCACGGCGTCCGCCTTCTCGTCCGGCAGGACCTCGGCGCGGACGGTCTCGATGCCGAGGTCGGCGGCGACGGCGCGCGCGGTCGCCTCGGCGTCGCCGGTGAGGAGGGCGAGGCGGAGGCCCTGCTGGCGGAGCGCGTCGAGCGCGGCGCGGGCGCCGGGCTTGATCGGGTCCGCGACGGCGACGAGCGCGGCGGGCGCCCCGTCGAGGACGACCCAGACGGGCGTCTTGCCCTCGGAGGCCAGGACGTCGGCCCGCTGGCGGTCCGCGTCGGCGAGCGCGACGCCGAGGCGGTCGAGGTAGCGCGTGGCGCCGACGGCGACGCTCCGGCCGTCGGCCGTGCCGGTGACGCCGTAGCCCGGCACGGCCTCGACGCCCGTCGCCTCGGGCCCGTCGCCCGCGTGCTCGACGAGCGCCCGCGCGATGGGGTGCTCGCTCTGGCGCTCGACGGCCGCCGCCAGCCGGAGCGCGGCCGCGGC
>CAYPVZ010000594.1:0-2372 GCA_964414235.1 uncultured Rhodothermales bacterium
CGCGTGCTCGGCTACCCGCTGGGCGGGGCGCTCGCCAGCGGGCTGGCGCGGGGCCAGATCGGCGAGTTCGCGTTCGTCCTCGCCCGCCGCGGCGAGGCCGTCGGCCTGACGCCGGCCGGGCTGGGGGAGGCCGGCAGCCAGGGCCTCATCGCGGTCACCGTCGTCCTGATGCTGGCGACGCCGGGGTTCATCGCGCTCGGCCCCAGGCTGGCGGCGCTCGGGCGGAGGGTGGAGAACGAGGCGGGCGCCGGCGGTCACGGGCACGGCGTGGACCTGGAGGACCACACCATCGTCGTCGGCTACGGGCCGGCGGGGCAGCGGCTGGCGCGGGTCCTCCGCGAGAGCGGCATCCCGTACGCCGTGAGCGACCTCAATCCGACGAGCCTCCGCGAGGCCGACGCCGACGGCGCGGAGACGATCTACGGCGACGCCGCCCGCGAGCCGATCCTCATCGGCCTCGGCGCCGAGCGGGCCAAGCTGCTCGTCGTCGCCATCAACGACCGCGACGCGACGCGCCGCATCGTGGCCGTCGCGCGGCACCTCAACCCGACGCTCCAGATCTTCGCCCGGACGCGCTTCCTCTCCGACGTCGAGCCGCTCACGCGGGCCGGCGCGGACGTCGTGGTGCCCGAAGAGCTGGAGACGACGGTCCGCCTCTTCGCGCACGTCCTTGGCGCCTACCTCGTGCCCAAGGACGAGATCGAACGGCAGGCCGCGCTCGTCCGTCACGACGACTACGGCGTGCTGCGAGGCTCCATCCAGGAGGCGCACCTGATGGTGCTCCAGGGGCTCGACGAGGAGGGCCTCCACACGCGGGCCGTGGCCGTGCGGCCGGGCGCGCCGGCGGCGGGCCAGACGCTGGCCGAGCTCGGCCTTCGCCAGCAGCACGCGATCACCGTCATGGCGGTCCGACGGGGCGAGCACACGATGGGCAGCCCGGCCGGCGACTTCCGCGTCGAGGCCGGCGATCGGCTGGTGATGGTGGCCGAGGCCAACCAGTTCGCCGCGAGCGCGGACCTGTTCCGGGCGCCATAACCGACGCCCTGAGCCGCTGGCGGTGCGCGCCGCCAGCGCGGCAGGCGGTAAGCTTGCGCGCCCCGCCCCGGACCCATGGCCGACGCCCCCGCCGCCCCGACCGCCCCGCGCGACGCCGCGCTCTCGCCCGGCCGCCGCCGCGCGTTCATGGCGGCCACGCTGCTCGTGCCGGTCCTGTTCTTCGTGCTGCTGGAGCTCGGGCTCCGCGTGGCCGGCTACGGCGCCAGCTACCCGCTGTTCGTGCCGGTCGAGGGCGCGCCGGGCTACCTCGTGCCCAGCCGCGACGTCGCCCACCGCTACTTCGCCAACACGGCCTCCGTCCCGACGCCCAACCCGGACGTCTTCCCGTCCGAGAAGGCCGAGGGCACGTTCCGCATCCTGGCCCAGGGCGGCTCGTCCGCCGCCGGCTACCCGTTCTACCGCGGCGCGTCGTTCCCGCAGATCCTCGGCACGCGGCTCCGGCTGGCCTACCCCGACCGCGAGGTCGAGGTCGTCAACACGTCGATGGCGGCGGTCAACTCGTACACGCTGCTCGACCTGGTCGACGAGGTGATCGAGGCGGAGCCCGACGTCGTCGTCATCTACGCCGGCCACAACGAGTACTACGGCGCGCTCGGCGCGGCCTCGACCGAGTCGCTCGGGCGGACGCCCGCGCTCGTCCGCACCTACCTCCGGCTCCGGCGGTTCCGCACGGTCCAGCTGGTGCGCAACGTCGCGGGCTGGATCGCCGGCCTCGGCGGCGAGGAGCGCGAGGCCGGCGCGCCGCCGTCGAGCACGCTGATGGCGCGCATGATCGGCGAGCAGAACGTGCCCTACGGCGGCGAGACCTACGAGGCCGGGCGCCGCCAGTTCGAGCAGAACCTGGACCTCCTGCTGGCGGCCTACGAGGACGCTGGCATCCCGGTCTACATCTCGACGCTGGCCTCCAACGAGCACGACCAGCGCCCCTTCATCACGGCCCACCGCGCGGGCGTCGACTCGACGGCGTGGTTCGACGCCGCCCAGGCCGGCATCGACTCGCTGGAGTCCGGCCACCCGGCGGCGGCCGTGCCGCTGCTCGAAGAGGCCGCCCGCCTCGACACGCTCGCGGCCGACCCCTACTTCGCCCTCGGCCACGCCTACGAGCAGACCGGCCGGCTGGACGACGCCCGCGAGGCCTTCGCCCGCGCCCGCGACCTCGACGCGCTCCGCTTCCGCGCGCCCGAGGCGTTCAACGGCCTCATCCGCCAGCTGGCGGCGCGCCACGGGGCGCACCTCGTCGAGGGCGAGGCCGCCTTCGAGGCCGCCAGCCCGAACGGCATCGTCGGGCACCGGCTCATGCTGGAGCACCTCCACCC
>CAYPVZ010000595.1:0-2370 GCA_964414235.1 uncultured Rhodothermales bacterium
AGCGCCGCCAGTTCGGCGCGGTACGGCCCGTGCTCCACGGCGTGGCTGGCGCCGTGGAGCACGAGGAAGCGGTGCTCTGGAACAGCCTCGCCCGCGTCGAGCGCCGCCGTATGCGCGCGGATCATCGACAGGAAGGGCGCGATGCCCGTCACGGTGCAGGCCATGACGTGGCGCGTCCGCTCGGCGTCGAGAAGAAAATGGCCGGCCACGCGCTGGCGAACCCAGACGGCATCGCCCTCGTGGAGCCGCCACAACACCGGCGTCAGCGCTCCGGCTTCGACGTGCTCGACGACCAGCTCGATGAGCAGCTCGTGCGGCGCGCTGACGACGGAGTAGGCGCGCCGGATGACACGGCCCTGCTCGTCGGGCGCGGCCAGCGTGACGTACTGGCCGGGCTGGAACCACAGCGGCTCAGACGGGCGGAGCCAGAACACGGCGAGGTCGTCCGCCACGTCGAGCCGGCGCTCGACGTGGGCGGTGAGGTACCTCGGAGGCGGCGCGTCCATGCCGCAACGTAGGGCTCCGCGCTCGATTCCGCTACGCCCGACTGGTGATGGACGCCGCCAGTGCGCGGCTTACCCCTTTGGCCGGAGCGTGACGACCGGGAGCAGGCACTCTTCCATCGTTACACCGCCGTGCTGGAACGTGTCCCGGTACTGGTTCACGAAGCGGTGGTAGTTCGTCGGGTAGACGAAGTAGGCGTCGCCCTTGGCGAAGATGTAGTTCTCGTTGATGCCCAGCCGCGGCAGCCCGTACGCCTCCGGCTCCTTGACGAAGATGGCGTCGGAGCCGTCCACCTTGAGGTTGCGGCCGTGCTTGTAGCGCAGGCTCGTCGAGGCCTCGCGGTCGCCGATGACCTTGGTCGGGTGGAGCGCACGGACGGCACCGTGGTCGGTGCTCACGACGACCGTACAATCGTGGCGGGCCAGCTCTTCGAAGGCCGCCCGGAGCCAGCTGTGCTCGAACCACGTCGCCGAGAGCGCCCGGTAGGCCGGCACGTCGGGCGCGATCTCCTTCAGGATCTTGGTGTCGGAGCGCGAGTGGGCCAGGATGTCGACGAAGTTGACGACGACGGCCGAGAGGTCGTGCTGGAGGAGGTCCGTCACGCGGTCGGCGAACGTCGAGCCGTCGGACTGCGAGACCAGCTTGTCGTAGCGGACACGGACGTCGCCGCGATGCTTTCGCTGGAGAAGGTCGTCCAGGTACTCCGCCTCGTGCGCGTTGAGCGAGTCCTCGTCCTGCCGCTCGTCGACGGTGTAGCTCGAAAACCGCTTCGCCAGGTCGATCGGAAGCAGGCCGCCGAAGATGGCGTTGCGCGAGAACGGCGTCGCCGTCGGCAGCAGCCCGAAGTGCCAGTCGCGCTCGACGTCGTAGAGCCCGTGGAGGTGGCGCTCGAAGAGCAGCCACTGGTCGTAGCGGAGGCAATCGATGAGGAAGAACACGACGGGCCGATCGGGCTTCGAGCCGACATCGCCGAGGTGCGGGAGGACCTTGGCCGGGAGCAACTCGTGGCTCAGGACCGGCCGGTCGCGGCGCGGCTTCTCGCCCGCGCGAGACGCCTCGATCCAGCGCGGGTAGCGGCGCTCGACGAAGCCCGCGAAGCGGTCGTTGGCCTCGCGGTACTGGTCGTCGAGGATCTGGCGGACGCCCTCGTCGGCGCCTGCAAGGTCGAGGTCGTAGCGAACGAGTTGCTCGTAGACCTCAGCCCACTCGGCCGCGTCGAGGTCGCCGCCGATGCGGGCCGCCAGCGGGCCGAAGCCCTGCAGGTAGTCCTGCTGGACGCGCGCGCCGCGGATCGTGTCGCCCTCCAGGATCTTCTTGACCGAGAGCAGGATCTGCTTCGGGTTGACCGGCTTGATGAGGTAGTCCGCGATCTGGCGGCCGATGGCGTCCTCCATGATGTGCTCCTCCTCACTCTTCGTGATCATCACGACGGGCGTCTCGGGGCGCGCGCCCTTGATCTCCTGGAGCGCGTCGAGGCCGCCGAGGCCGGGCATCTGCTCGTCGAGGAAGACGACGTCGTAGCGCTCGCCGTCCTTGACGCGGTCGACGGCGTCGGCGCCGTTGGAGACCGTGTCGACGGCGTAGCCCTTGGCTTCGAGGAACAGGACGTGGGGCTTGAGGAGGTCGATCTCGTCGTCGGCCCAGAGGATGCGGGGCATGCGGCTGGCGGAGGGGAAGGGCGTAGCGACGAGCGGGCGCGGTCGAGAGTCGGTGCCAGGTCCCAACGCACGAAGCCCTCGTGGAGTGCCCGCCCCACCCGGCGGCCCCCCTGGCGACCTCCCCCGCCAGCGGGGCGAGACGTCACGGCGCGAGTGCCGCGGTCGGCCGCGGCCCCGCCATGCGGACCCGCGGCGGCGCCCGGGGGGT
>CAYPVZ010000596.1:0-2365 GCA_964414235.1 uncultured Rhodothermales bacterium
TCACAACAGGCGCGACGGGTCGTGTTCGTAGTCATGGATTCGGTAGACATGCCGAGAGGCCGGCCCCGCCGACGCTCTCGCGCAGGCAGGGCCGGCCTCTCGGTCGGTGGTCAGGAAGAGATTCCCGGGCCGGTCCCGGTCTGTGGTCAGGGTCTAGGCGGCGCTCGTCCCGACAGCCTCAGCGGTGCCGTCGACGAGCGCGAGGAGCCGGCCGGCGATCCGGTCGACCGCGTCGAGCTCGGCCGCCAGCGCGTCGTCGTCGCCGCCAGCCCAGCCCTTGAGGTAGGGCAGGCTCGCCCGGGCCGTGTCGAGCCTGAGCGCCGCCAGCGCCACGTAGGCCGCGCCCTCCGCCTGGAGCTCCTTCGACGCCCGCGACTGGGCGCTCAGGACGGCCTCGGACGTCGGCGCCCCCTGCGAGTGGGCGACGGCGTGGGCCAGCTCGTGGCACAGGACCGAGCACCGGTCGGCGCCCGAGAGCGAGGCGCGGACACAGATCGTCCGGTCGGCCTCCCGGTACCACCCGTCGGCGTAGCCCAGGCTCGAGTAGTGAACTGAGCAACCGATCTGGCAGGCCGCCGCCTCCAGCTTCGCGAGGAGCCCTTGGGGTCCGTCGGCGTCGAGCCGGGGCATGGGCGGGACGTAGACGAGAGCGTCGTCGGTGACCGGCGTCGTCTGCTCGAAGTCGAAGACGGTCGCGGTCTTGAACCTGACTGGGACGCGGTCGTCGGGGTCCGCACCGGCGGCGACATCCTCGGCCGTCGGCCTCGCCAGGATCGGGGCCAGGATCGTGATGCCGCGCTCGCCCTTGCGGACTCGCCGGCCGTGTCTGGCCCACGTCCTCAGTCCGGCCGTGAACCGGGCGGTGGGGCGCTGCATGAACACGAGCATCGTGTTCCTCGGGGAGTAGTCCCGGAAGTGGCCCCGGAACGCCAGGTAGGCCGCGAGAGCGGCCGGGTCGTCGCGGACGCCGGAGAGTCCCCGGGCGAGGACGGCCTTCGCGGCGTCGAGTCGGTCCTGACGGGACGGCCGCTCAGAGGCGTCAGCGTCCTTCGGCGTGGCGGCGAAGAGAGGGGTCGTGAGCCCGAGCGCGAGTTGGCCCGGGGCGGGGGTGTTTTTGGTGGCCATCGTGGTATCTGGATATGGGAGAGGCCGGACCCCGGCAGTCGCGGTGGCGACGGCCAGAGCCCGGCCTCTCGGTCGGTGTGGAGTAGGATGCCGGAGCCCCTCGGCTCCGGCGTGGTGACGGGCTAGCTGCCCTGGCGGTCGTCCTGGACGGCGACCCAGGCTCGGACGTCGGCCGCGCGGATCACTCCGCCGGCCGAAGGGATGCCGGCGACGACCTCGGCCTTGAAGGCCTGGTAGAGCGATTCGGCCGTGGCCTCGTCGGTCAGCCGGCGGAGCACGGAGAGCGCGAGGTCGGCCGGGCCGCTCCCGCCGTACCCCCACTCGATCCCGGTCGGGCTGTGCCGGACGACGTGGTCGACCGTCGCGTGGGCAGTGCCGTCGAGGCGCCGGTAGAGGACGACGTCGTCGGGGTCGGCGTCGAGCGCTGCGTGCTCGGGGTGGACGGGGACGCCGTGGCGAGCCGCGAGCCGGAGCGCAGGCGCCGGCCGGAGGTCGGACACCGACGGCACGGCGGCCGGCGATATGACCGGCTCAGAGCCGCCGTACTGGCCGTCGCCCGTGGCACCGTCACCCGCTCCGCCGCCGGAGCCGAGCGCGGCGAGGAGCCCGTCGAGGGCTGTCCCGACGTGGCCGAAGCACACGTTGAGGCCGAGGCTGTAGCCCTCGTAGTCCGAGCCTGTGACGCGGCCCAAGTGGACCGTGAGGCCGAACGGGACGAGCGGCTTGATCCAGCCGAGGTGCTTCGTCTGGACGAGCCCAAGCGACTGGCCGTCGTGTGAGACCGCGATCTCGCGCTCGGCCATGTCGAGCTCCAGCACGGCCCACGGCTCGGCCGGGTCGCGGACGAGGGCCCACAGGGCGCGCTGGTGCTTCGACGTGCCGACGAGCTTGCTCGGCACGGCGAAGCTGGCGGCCCCGTGGTGAACCGAGAAGGCCACCGAGGCGAGAGCCTTCGCGGTGATCGTGGCCGGGCGCATCCGGGTCCGCTCGGTGGCGAAGGCGAGCCAGCGGCCGGCCTGCTCGGCGATGGCCGTGGCCCGGACCTCGGCGGCCGGGACGTGCATCCCGGACGCGGTGTAAACGGAGCCGTCTTCGTGGACGGTGGTGAGTAGGTTGGTGTGATGAGTCATCGTGATCGGGGACCTCTCCCCGGTCGTGGTGATGGCGCCGCGCCGCTGGAACAGAGCGGTCGCCGACGTGCCGGCCGGGACCTTCCCGGCTCGACATGGCGAGGCCCGAC
>CAYPVZ010000597.1:0-2362 GCA_964414235.1 uncultured Rhodothermales bacterium
GGCCTCGACGTGCCGGGCGACGTCGCGCTCGCCGGCTTCGACGACATCCCGGTCGCCGAGTACGTCACCCCGGCCCTCACGTCGGTCCACGTGCCCATCCTTGAGATGGGCGCCCGCGCGGTCGACGCCGCGCTCGACGCCATCGCCAGCGGCGCCGCCGCCGCGCCGGACCCCATCACGCTTCCCACCCGCCTCGTCGTCCGCGAGTCCTGCGGCGCGGGCGGCTGATCCCGACTGTCCCCCCGCCTCGGGCGCTCCGGCGCCCCTCTCTTCATCACCAACCATCGCGTCCATGCAACGCTTTGTCACTCTCCTCGCGCTAGGCCTGCTCATGGCCTCGCCCGCTTTCGCGCAGCAGCTCGACCGAACGTCGGGTGACGCCGCAGACGTCGTCTGGGCGCGCGATATCGGGTCCGCAACCATCACCCTCGACGGCACGCTCAGCGAGCCCGAGTGGGCCCAGGCCGAGTCGATCAACATCAAGTGGGACGCCCCGCTCGGCTTTCCCGGCAGCGGCCAGTTCTTCGAGACCAACACGAATGGCTTCGTGACGCCGCCCGATCCGATCGACGCGACGGTCTCGTTTCTCCGAAAGGGGAACGACCTCTACATCGCGGTCAACGCCAAAGACGAGTCGGTTGGGGGAACCGGAAACCTCTGGACCTTCGACGGACTGATCATGACGCTGATCAACCGGAACAACCGCGCCGCGGACTTCACCGCGATCGACAACTACTTCGGGAGCACGCGTGCCGAGTTCTTCTACTCCTGGTGGACCCGGGCGGGCGACACCACCGCGACAGGGGCACCCCTCCCGGGTCTGGGGCCATATGCTCGCACCCCATTCGGAGCAGGGTACGACACCTCCACGACCGTCAACCGTGACCTGTTCGACTATTCGCATTCGGTCAGCGGGGTGTCCAACGATGACATGAATGGCGGCTCCGCAGTCACACCGGACGCGGGATACATCCTCGAGTTCAAGGTGGCCGTTGATACGCTCGGCTGGGACCTGAACCAGACGATGGCGCGGATGCCGATCACCATCGCGCTCGAAGACGCGGACTCCAACTGGCCCCGGGATCCGAGTTTGTTCAACGTCACCCGGGCCTGGTGGCAGGGGCAGTGGGGAAACACGCTCAGTGAGGGGGTGGGCTACATCGCGGCCGACCCCAGCGTGACGGTGTCATCCGGGGCCGTCCCGGCGTACACCGAGCCTGAGTTCACGGTCACCAACGCCAACCGGCTCCCCTCTCCGGTCATCGACGGTCGTCTCGACGAGAGTGCGTGGACGGATACCGACCCTCAGTTCTCGCTCAAGTACAAGGCGACGCCGGCGGAGCTCGACGCGGGGCTCCCAGGCGTACTCTCCCCCTACTACTCGTTCTACTATCACCCCGACCAGAACCCGGTGCTTGATCCGACAGAGGGGCGCATCACGATGTTCTATCGGGGCTCGATGCTCTATCTGGGCCTCGACACCGACGACAATGCCATCAATGGCATCGACGGGGAGAGCGGCCGGGACGGTTTCCGCCTCATCATCCGCTCGCGCGATAGCACGTCGGCTGTTTACGAGTACCAGGCAGCGCACATGCGGTTCGACTTCTCGATCGACTCGACTGGGGCCGTCCGGTTCAACACGGTCCCCGACGGGGTCGAAGTCGGCACGGATCTGATGGGGGCCGTCTTCCTCAAGCCCAACCTCGACGGGACGGGCACGTCTACGGTCGCCGATCCGAGCGACATCGACGGGGGGTACCAGATGGAGATCGCGCTCGACCTGACGTCGATCGGCTATCCGGCCGACCTCAATGGCGAGCAGATCTGGGTCTCGTTCAACTACTTCGACGGTGACGCCCTGGAGAATGATGCCGAGAGCTACTCGACGCGGACCTGGTCCATGGGCGAGCGGACGAACGGGGCCAGCATCATGGGCTACCTCGACCCGGCCACCGATCTGGCCAGTGGGTCCGAGGGGACGCCGGGCGCCGCCGATGGCCTCCGCGTTCTCGGTTCGTACCCGAACCCGACGATGGGCACGGCCACCGTCCGCTACGAGCTGGCGCGCGCCGCGACGGTGACCGTGGAGGTGTTCGACGTCCTCGGCCGCCGCGTCCAGACGGTCCAGACCGGCCTCCAGGTCGCCGGGGCGCAGACGGCCACGGTCGACGCGTCCGCGCTCAGCGCTGGCGCCTACATCTACCGCGTCCGCCTGGACGATGGGACCAGCGTGACGGGCCGGATGCTCGTGACGCGCTAGCGCCATCGGGGCGCGGGCACGGTGCCCGCGCTCCTGTTCGACCGCGTCGGGGGGGGCCGCCGGGGCCGCCCCCCCCCCACGCTGCACCCAGACGCAGCG
>CAYPVZ010000598.1:0-2362 GCA_964414235.1 uncultured Rhodothermales bacterium
CCCCGCGGCGACCCGCGCCGCCTGCGCCCGTCCCGCGGGCGGCCCGCGCCGCCAGCGGGGCGCGGGATCGGCGCGCGGCGACGGCGGTTCACGCGCCCCCTTGCCTTCGTTCCGATGACGTCATCTTCCGGCTACGACCTCACGCCCCTCCGCGGCGACGCCCGCGACCGCGCCGTCGAGGCGGCCGGCCTCACCGAGGAGGAGCGCCACATCCTCCTCGACCACGGCACCGAGCGGGCCGGCTGCGGCCTCCTCCTCCACACCAAGGAGACCGGCATCTACGCCTGCCACCTGTGCGGCCTGCCGCTCTTCGAGAGCGGATCCAAGTTCGAGTCCGGCACCGGCTGGCCGAGCTTCTTCCAGCCGGTCGACCCGGAGCACATCACGAACATCGAGGACCGGTCCTACGGGATGGTCCGCATTGAGACCCGGTGCGCGCGGTGCGACGGCCACCTGGGCCACGTCTTCCCCGACGGCCCGCCGCCGACCGGCCTGCGCTACTGCATGAACTCGGCCGCGCTCGAGTTCTACCCGGAGGGCGCGACGCCGGTCCAGCGCACAGCCGACGATCCGCCGGGCGTCGCGGCGTAGGCCGGACTGGCGACGCGCGGCGCCAGCGGCTCCCCGCTCCGGGGGAGGCGAGGCGCTTCCTCATCTCCGAGGTTGTGCCGTCTCCCCTCGCCCGCCGTGCGCCGCCTCGCCCTTCTCGTCGCCATCGCCAGCCTCGCTCCCGCCGCCAGCCAGACCTGCGGCGGCTCGCTCTCGATCCCGCTCCAGCGGCTGGTCACGCACACCTACACCGGCACGCCGGTCGACACTCTCTACAGCGAGAGCGCGGCGAGCTACGAGGTCACGGCGCTCGCGATCACGGGGGGCGGCACCGGGCACGGGCGCCCGCCCAGGATCGTGGGCCGTCCCTCGCCGGAGGCCCTCCGAGCGGCCCACCCCGAGCTGGCGGTCCTCACGGATTCGCTCGGGAGCCCCTTCGACGGGCTGTTCTCGCCCCACGACGACCTCCGCACGTGGACGCGCTGCGGCTTCGCCCTCCTCCGCTACACGCTCACGATCCACACCGGGGCCTCGCCCCCGCCGGTCATGGTGCTCGACCTGTACAACGTGCCGCCGCACGTGCCGATCGAGGCCGAGGCACCGATCATCGTCCGGCCCGGACGCTGGTCGTTCGATTTCGAGGATGGGCTTCCACTGCGGCCGGAATCGCTCCGTCGCGAGCCCGCCAAGTAGACCGTTGCGTCCGGAACGGTTTCGACGGCCAGGAAGCCTCGCCCGCCTCCTCGTCGATGGCCTCACGTCTCGCGCGCATCGCTGGGGCGCGTTACGCTCTCCGCCTGCGGCTCGACGCGCTCCCCTTCCATGTCCCCGCCGGCCCCGGCCTCCGACGCCGGTGTGCTCCGCGAGGTGGGTGGTGGCTATTCGAGAAGTGCACGAACCGCCGAGGCCACCTCAGACCTGACCGACCGCCAGCTCATCCGCACGTCGCCACTCACGGTCAGAGTGGATGACGAGGAGGACGTCGCGCCGACGCTCGACGCGGCCCGCGCGCTGGCGGAGGCGATGAACGGTTCTCTCACCCCGGAAGGCCCGGGCTGGCTTCTGCCCCGCATCCCCGACGCCGACCTCGACCAGCTCTCCGCGCTCGGCGACGCCGACGACCGCCACGTCTACACGCGCGACGTGACGGCCGAGTGCGATGACCTGGAGATCCGCCCCACCAACGCCCACGCGCTCCAAACGCGGCTCCGCACCCTTCTGGAGCAGGCCGAGGGCGTTCCGGACGTGCTCGCCGTCGAGCGCGAGCTGGCGCGCGTGACGCCCGAGGTCGAGACCCTGGAGGGCCAGCTTCGCCTGCTCCAGAACCAGGTCGCCTTCTCGACGGTTCGCCTGACGGTCCGGGACGCGGTTCGTCCCGGGCCCCTCGGCTGGGTCGTCGGCGGCGCCTACGAGGTGGTGACGTGGCTATTTGTGTGGGACTGAAATCCCGCTCTTCACCCGACACTCCTGGCGTCGAGAAGCCGAGACAGAGGCCCTCTAAAGCCAGGAACGGCGAATTCGGGCTTCAGGGGATCTCTCAAGCCATTTCTGTGGTACGTTGCATTGACCGAGCCCGTGGCGACCACCAACCGCGTCGTCGCGGGCTCTCGAGTTTCCCGGAGCACGCGGGGCCGATCAGATCCGAGCTGAAGCCCGCCGTCTTTCCCCTGTCGGCGCTCCCCTTCTCCTTCCCGCAGACATGAAGAACATCTACGTCGCCAACCTCCCGTATTCGACGGGCGACGACGACCTCCGCGCCCAGTTTGAGGCTTACGGCACGGTCGAGAAAGCCACGATCATTAAGGACCGCGAC
>CAYPVZ010000599.1:0-2360 GCA_964414235.1 uncultured Rhodothermales bacterium
GGTAGAAGCGGTCGAACAGGCGCGGCAGGTGCTCGGGCGCGATGCCCGGGCCGGTGTCCGAGACCGCCAGGATGGCGTCGTCGTCGGCGGTGCGGAGGGCTACCGTGACCGCGCCTCCGCTCGGGGTGAAGGCGAGCGCGTTCGCGACGAGGTTGTAGAGGATCGTCTCCAGCGCCTGCGGGTCGGCGTCCAGCCAGAGGGCGTCGACGGCCGGGCGGAAGGTGAGGGCGACGCCGCTCGTCTCCGCCTCGGCGGAGAACGCCGCAAGGCGGGCATGGAGGAAGGCGACGACCTCGACGGGCTCCAGCGTCGGCACCGAGCCGTCGTGCCGCGCCAGAGTCAGGAGATCGTCGACGAGGCGGGCGAGGCGGCGGCCGCTGGGCTCGGCCCGTTCGAACAGCGCGCGGGCCCGGTCGCCGACGTCGAGGCGGCCGGTGGCGGCGTCGCGGATCGGCCCCAGCAGGAGCGTCAGCGGCGTGCGCAGCTCGTGGCTGACGTTCGCCAGCAGGCGGTCCTTGGCCTCGTTGGCCTCGCGGAGGGCGGCGGTCCGCTCGCGCACGGTCGCCTCGAGCGCCATCCGCTGGGCGGCCTCTCGCGCAAGCCGCCGCCGGAGCGCTCCCGCCGCCAGCGCCAGGGCCGCGACGACGACGAGAGACCAGAACCAGGCGGTCTCCCAGACGTGCGGCTGGCGCACGATGTCGACACGGGCTTCCTCGCCCCAGCGTCCCCCGAGGCCGGCCTGGACGCGGAACGTGTAGCGCCCCGGTGGCAGGTTGGTGTAGACCGCCTCGCGCCGCGCACCGGCGGCCTGCCAGTCGTGGTCGTAGCCGTCGAGGCGGACGCGGAAGCGGACGGCGCTCGGGCTGGCGAACGAGATGCCGGTGTAGCGGATCGTGAGGTCGCGCGAGTCCGGCGGGAGGCGGACCAACGCGTCCCCGAGGGTTCGGCCTTCCGGCGACGTCGTGCCCTCGATCCGAGCCGGAGGGGGCAGGGGAGGGCGGAGCTCGGCCGGGTCGAACACGGCGATCCCCCGCTGGGTCGGGAAGAGGAAGCGGCCGTCGCGCAGCCGCACGCCTGCCGGCTGGCTCCCGCCGTTGGCTTCCCGGTTCAGCATCCCGTCGCGCTCGGTGTAACCGACCGTGGTGAGGGCCGCCGCCTGGCCCAGCGCGACGGCGTCGGCCTCGTCGCGGAGGATCCAGAACACGCCGCGGTTGGAGCTGAGCCAGAGCCGCCCGTCGTCGTCGGCGAGGACCCGGTGAAGGCTCGCGTCGAAGAGCCCGTCGCGAACCGAGAGGCAGGCCGGCCGTGCGGCTCGGAGCGACCGTTGCCCGCCTCGGTCGAGTCGGCAGAGGCCTCCGGCTTCCAGGGCGATCCAGAGCACACCCCGCTCGTCTTCGTAGACGTCGCGGACGGCGTCGGCCGTCAGCCCCTGCGCGGTCGAGAGCGTTTCCCACCGGTCGCCGGAGAGGCGACGCCAGAGGCCGCCGCCCTGGGTGCCGACGAGAAGATCGCCCGCGCGCGTGGTCACGATCTGGCGGACTCGGTGCGCAAGTGGCAGGGACCGCCAGCGCACCGAGGCGGGCGACCCTGTGGCGCCGGGCGTGCCCACGATGAGACCGTTCCGGGTTCCGAGCCAGAGCCGTCCGTCCGGCGCCTCGTGGATCACGCTGACGTCCTGCCCGACGTCTTTCGAGATCGGGAAGCCGATCCGGTCGATCCGTCCGTCCGGGTGGATGGCCACCAGGCCTTCCTCGCGGGCGGCGGCCCAGAGCGTGCCATCTCGGGTGGTCTGGAGGGCCGAGACGAAGCCCAGGGGAAGCCGCTCGGCCTCGCCGTCGGGGCGAGTCCGGAGCAGGCCGTTCGGCTCCTGCCAGAGCCCGGCCCAGACGGCGCCGCGAGCGTCCTGGAGGATGGGGTAGATGATCGCGCCCTCGGATCCCGGCCAGACGTGGACCGACCGGGGCTGGATGCGGACGAGACCGTCGGTCGCGGCCCAGACGTTGCCCTCCAGGTCCACGGCGAGGCTGTGGGGGGGCGGAGCGCCGCCGACGTCGAGCACCCGCCGGCCGTCGCGGTAGACCGACCCGCCCTGCGTCCGCCAGATCCGGCCGCGGGGATCGCGCCGCAGCGCGGTCGAGAACGGGGGCCGCTCCTCGCCCGCCTCGGGTGCCAGCGGGACGAGGTCGCCGCCGCGAACGCGCATCCAGCCGTCGTGGGTCGCGGCCCAGATCGCGGTGCCGACGCGCTCGATCTGCCACGTCCAGATCGCGGGCCCGACGCGCCGGAGGTCACCCGGCGTCCAGCGCACGAGCCCACCGTCGGTCCCGATCCACGCGCCCGCGCCGTCGCGGTCCGGGAGG
>CAYPVZ010000600.1:0-2358 GCA_964414235.1 uncultured Rhodothermales bacterium
GGATGGAATGGAGGAAGACGGGTGCGTACCCACCGTCCGACCGCCCATCGCTTCGCTCAACGGGCGGGCTGCCTGTCCCCCTTGGCAAGCGGGACAGCTTCTAATGCGCGGAGCGAAGCGATGGCAGCGGAAGCGGGGGGTCCGCATGGGCTACGGAAGCGCGGCGAGGTCGGCACCGCGGACGGTAACGATGGACGGGCGACTGCGGAGGCGCTGCCCCTCGGGCGTGACCGCCCTCAGCTCGATCTCGTGGCGACCCGGTACGATCCGCCAGTCGGCCCCATCGGCAGGGCCCGCCAGCCGCTCGCCATCGACGTACCACGTGACATCCAACAGGCCGGCGTCGGCGGCACCCTTGAGGCGCGCGCGCTGGTACTCGGGCCGGAGGACCGGGTCGAGCACGAAGGCCGTCCCGGTCTCGGGATACGTGATCCACACGCGGTCGGAGTAGACGAGCCCGACGCGGGCGGCGACGGCGGCGGTCGCGCGCGGCGGGAGCGGCATCCCGCGCTCGCGCATCCACCCCCGGAACGCGGGCGGGTGGACCACGAACAGCCGGTCTTCGATGGCGTCCGCCGGGGTGTCGGCATCCGCGCGGAGGCCGGTCCGCGTGTCGATGGCGTGCCGCTGGTGGACGGTGCAGGGCGAGCCGAGCGGCGTCGAGGCCAGCATCGCCACGCGACGGACGGACGGGCAGAAGGCGCCGGGCCGGTGTCCGCTGACCGGGCAGACCTCGCGCTCGACGACTCCCTCGGGGCGGTGGAACGGGCCCGCATCGCCCAGCTCGCGGAGGAGCGCGTTCAGGATCGGGCCCGTCCCACGCGTGCCGCTGACCCACCGCATCGGGCTCCCGTCGAAGTTGCCGACCCAGACGGCGACCGTGTGGCGCGGTGTCATGCCGACGGCCCAGTTGTCGCGGTAGTCCTTCGACGTGCCGGTCTTGACGGCGGCCAGGAACGGGAGCTCCAGCGGACCGCCGCGCCCGAAGCCCGGCGCCCGCGCCTCGGGATCGCTCAGGATGTCGAGGAGCAAGTACGCCACGTCCTCCCCGATGCCCATCGCCGAGGCGGGCGGGGTCGCCGGGCGGAGCGTGTCGCCCGCGGCCGTCCGCACCCAGCGGATCGTGCGGAGCGGCGGGAGCGTGCCGCCACGCGCGATGCCGGCGTAGGCCCGCGCCAGTTCCGTCATCCGCACCTCGCCGTTGCCCAGCGTCAGCCCGACACCGTAGTGCTCGGCCGAGCCGCGCAGCGACGCGAAGCCCGACCGCCGGAGCAGCGCCAGCAGCGCCTCCGGCCCGACCTCCTGGACGAGGCGGACCGCCGGCACGTTGTACGACGACGCGAGCGCCTGCCGGAGTGGGACCGGCCCGTGGAACGTCCGGTCGTAGTTCTCGGGCGAGAACGCGCCGCCGGCCTCGACGACCTGGAGGTCCAGATCCGCGAGGATCGTCGCGGGCGAGTAGCGGGCGGACTGGAGCGCGAGGGCATACGTGAACGGCTTCATCGTGCTGCCCGGCTGGCGGAGCGCGCGCGCGCCGTCGACCTGCCCGGAGGCCGCGTCGTCCCAGAAGTCGGGGCTGCCGACGTGGGCAAGGACCTCGCCCGTCGCGTTGTCGAGGACGAGCGCGGCGGCGGCCGTCACGCTCTCGTCGTGGAGCCCACGCAGGTGCGCCCGGACGATGGCCTCGGCCGCCGCCTGGAGGTCCGGCCGGAGCGTCGTCCGCACCTCGACGGCCGGCTCCCCGCCCGCCTCGACGGCGCCGCGGACCCACTCGACGAAGTGCGGCGCCCGGAACGTCTGCGACGGCTCGACGAGCGGCAGCGGCGTCGCCTCGACGGCCTCGCGCTGGGCCGCGGTGAGGCCGCCCGTCCGTTCGAGTGCCTCCAGCACCGTCCGCTGGCGAGCCCGCGCGCGGTCCGGGTGGCGAAACGGGTCGTAGCGGCCCGGGCTCTGCGGCAGGCCGACGAGGTACGTCGCCTCGGGAACCGTCAGGTCGCGGGCGGACTTGCCGAAGTAGGTCTGCGCCGCGGCCTCGATGCCCTGCGCACGGTTGCCGAACGAGACGCGGGCGAGCCAGAGCGCGAGGATCTCGGGCTTCGACAGGCGCAGCTCCAGCAGGACCGCGAGGTGCGCCTCGGCGAGCTTGTCCGCCAGCGTGCCGCGCGCGTGGCGCTGGCGGAGCGCGCGCGCGGCCTGCATCGTCAGCGTCGAGCCGCCGCTCGTGACCTCGCCGGCGCGAAGGTTCTGTCCGACGGCGCGCACGAGCGCGACCGGGTCGATGCCCGGGTGGTGGTAGAACCGCCGGTCCTCCGTCGCCACCAGCGCGGCGACGGCCTCGGGCGCGACGGCGTCGAGGGC
>CAYPVZ010000601.1:0-2350 GCA_964414235.1 uncultured Rhodothermales bacterium
AGTAGTCGAACTCGATGCCCTGCCCGATCCGGTTCGGCCCGGAGCCCAGGATGAGCACCTTCTTGTTCTCGCTCCGCTCAGACTCGGTCTCGCCCTGGTCGTAGGTCGAGTAGAAGTACGGCGTGATCGCCTCGAACTCGCCCGCGCACGTGTCGACCACGCGGTACGTCGGCGTGAGCCCGAGCGACTGGCGGTACGCGCGCACGGTCTCCGCGTCGGACTCCGTCAGGTAGGCGATCTGCTCGTCCGAGAAGCCGTTCTGCTTGAGCGTCAGCAGGTGGTCGCGGTCGATCTCGTCGAGCGACAGGCCCTCGATCTCGCGCTCCATCGCCACGAGGTCGTGCACCTGGTGGAGGAACCACGGGTCCACCTTCGTCACGTCGTGCACCTCGGCCACGCTCGCCCCCAGCCGGAAGGCGTGGCGGACGTGGAGCAGCCGGTCCCAGTACGGCCTCGCCAGCCGCTGGCGGACGACGCTGCGGTCGGGCAGCGGCCCGTCGGCGCCCAGCCCGGCGTGGCCCTGCTCCAGGCTCTGGAACGCCTTCTGGACCGACTCGGTGAAGGTCCGCCCGATGGCCATCACCTCGCCGACGGCCTTCATCTGCGTCGTCAGCTCCTCGTCGACGCCCTCGAACTTGTCGAAATTCCAGCGCGGGATCTTGGTCACGACGTAGTCGATGGCCGGCTCGAAGCAGGCGCTCGTCGTCCCGGTGATCTCGTTGGGCAGCTCGTCCAGCGTGTAGCCGACCGCCAGCCGCGCGGCGACCTTGGCGATCGGGTAGCCCGTCGCCTTCGACGCCAGCGCCGAGGAGCGACTCACGCGCGGGTTGATCTCGATGACGATCATGCGCCCCGTCGCCGGGTCCACGGCGAACTGGATGTTGCAGCCGCCGGCGAACGTGCCGATCGAGCGCATGGCCCGGATCGCCGCGTCGCGCATCGCCTGGTACTGCTGGTCCGTCAGCGTCTGCTGCGGCGCGACGGTCACCGAGTCGCCCGTGTGGACGCCCATCGGGTCGACGTTCTCGATGGAGCAGATGATGACGACGTTGTCCTTGGCGTCGCGGAGCAGCTCCAGCTCGTACTCCTTCCACCCGAACAGGCACTCCTCGATGAGCACCTCGTGCACGGGCGAGAGCTCCAGGCCCCGCGTCACCTTGTGGTCGAACTCGTCGGCGTTCCAGACGATGCCGCCGCCGGCGCCGCCGAGCGTGAACGACGGCCGGATGACGATGGGCTTGAACCCGCCGATCCCGCCGACGCCGCCCGCCAGCTCCTGGCTGATCTCCTTGGCCTCCAGCAGCGACTTCGCGACGCGCGAGCGGGCCTGGTCGATGCCGACCGTCTCCATGAGGTCGCGGAACGCCTGCCGGTCCTCCGTGATGTGGATCGCGTCGATGTCCACGCCGATGACGTGGATGCCCTCCTTCTCCCAGTAGCCCTCCTGGTGGAGCTGGTCGGCGAGGTTGAGCGCCGTCTGGCCGCCCATGGTGGGCAGGACCGCGTCCGGCCGCTCCTTGGCCACGATCTCCTTGATGCTCTTGGGCGTGAGCTCCTGGAGGTAGACCTTGTCCGCCGTCATCGGGTCGGTCATGATCGTGGCCGGGTTCGAGTTGACCAGGACCACGCGGTAGCCCTCGTCGCGGAGGGCGCGGGCCGCCTGGGTCCCGGAGTAGTCGAACTCACAGGCCTGCCCGATCACGATGGGGCCGGAGCCGATGAGGAGGATCGTCTCGATGTCGGTGCGCTTGGGCATTCTCAGGTACGGAGTACCGGGTACGTGCTACAGGGGGGGCGGGCGGGAACCCGGCAGGCCGGGCCCCGCGGCGCTAGCCGGCGGAGAACCCGCCGACGGTCTTCTTGGGCTCGCGCTCGAGGACGACGAGGCAGGCGAACTGGGCGGGCGCCGTGGCGCCGCCGGTGCCGCCCATGGCGGCCGTCGAGACGAGCCGCCAGTCGTCGTTGAGCAGCGCCGTGAGCTGGTCGACGCTCTCGGCCGGGTGGCCGGGCGCGTAGTGGACCACGAGGGCCTTCCGTTCGGTCGTCATGGAGTGGGGGGATCGAAGACGTGCGTGAAGGTGAAGGCGTCGGCCGTCGGGCCCTGCTCGTGGAGCCGGTCGAGCCGCTGGCGAGCCTCCTCGGCGCTCGGGCGGTGGCCCTCCTCCACCCACCACAGCACGTAGTGGGGCCGGCCAAAGGCCGAGAACCACTCCTTGCGGCGCTTCACGTAGTGGGCGTGGCCGCTGTTGTAGGTGTAGTCGCGGAGGGTCTCGACGGAGCGCCAGACGGACAGGTTGATGAGGATCTCGCCGTCGGGATAGATCCGCAGCGCCGGGGCCGTCTCCATGTC
>CAYPVZ010000602.1:0-2350 GCA_964414235.1 uncultured Rhodothermales bacterium
GCATGAGCCGCGTCGAGAGGATCGCCGCCCCCACGTTGACGACCGTGTTCAGCAGAAGGATGGCCGCGAGCAGCCGGCGCGGGCGATCCAGCAGGGCCAGCACCCGGGCGCCCTCGGCGTCGCCGGACTCGCGGAGCGACTCGCGCTCGCCGGCCGTGATCGAGAACAGCGCGACCTCCGAGCCCGAGAACAGGGCCGACAGCGCCAGCAGAACGACGAACGCGACGAACCGAACCGCCAGGCCCGTGGGGCTGGGGAGGACGTCGGCGAGGAGGAGGGCCGCGAGGGCCAGACTAGAGGCGGGGTCCAAGGTGGGTGGACCTGGCGAGACAGCGGGCCGGAAGACGGCGCTCCCGAACGGGGCCCGTGTACCAAGATAGCGCCCGGAAGATTCACCGCCGCACCGGCGCCTTCACGGTCGTGATCCCTCACCGCCCCGCTGGCGGCCGTCGCCAGCGGGGCTCAGTCCTCCGTCAGAACACCTTCCCGACCGGCCTCGACGATCTGGCCCTGCGGATCGAACCGGACGGTGAACGCGAACTCGACGATATTGTAGCATCGCATGGGTCGCTGGGGCCCCGATGGATCGAACGGGTTAGAAGCCCAGCCGCTGACGGCGTACGTGTTGTCGTCGCTGGGAATGATGGGAATCCGCTCCCCTCGGAGGCGCAGGTACCGGCCGGCCGTCGCGACGCGTCGTTCGACGCATCCTTCTCCAAGCTCGGCCACCGTCAGCCCACGCTCCGCATCCGAGTAAACTCGCCAGATCAGATACACGTTCGCTGCGGGGCGCTCGGCGTGGATCGCCTCGATCTGGGCCGCGAGTGTGTCGTGAACGGCCTCCGAGATCCAGTATTCCAGACCGCTCTCGTCCTGAGCCCCGGCCCCTGGGGCCAGAACCACCAGAAACGAAAGAAGGACGAGGAGCCGCATCGGAACCATGAGTAGCCCCGCTGGCGACGGCCGCCAGCGGGACGAGAGCGGCCTCAGCCGCCGTTGCGGACCTTGTCGGCGAAGCGCGTGATGCGCGCGACGGCCTCCTCGACCTGGTCGAGCGCCGTCGCGTACGAGCACCGGAGGTAGCCCTCCCCGCTCGGCCCGAAGGCGCTGCCCGGCACGCAGGCGACGCGCTCCTCCTGGAGCAGCCGCTGCGCGAAGTCCTCGGACGAAAGCCCGGTCGAGGTGATGTCCGGGAACGCGTAGAAGGCGCCCTCGGGCTCGAACGTCGGCAGGCCGGCCGCATTGAGGCCGTCGACGATGACGCGGCGGCGGGCGTCGTAGGCCTGGCGCATGTCCTCGACGGCGCCCTGCGCCTCGCGGATGCCGGCCAGCGCGCCGACCTGCGCCATCGTCGGGGCGCTCATCACGACGTACTGGTGTGCCTTGTACATCTGGTCCATGATCGGCTTCGGCGCGCAGGCGTAGCCGATCCGCCAGCCCGTCATGGCGTAGCCCTTCGAGAACCCGCCGAGCAGGATCGTCCGCTCCCAGAGGCCGGGCAGCGTCGGGACCGACGTGTGGCCGAGCTCGTAGGCCTCGCCGTAGACCAGCCGGTCGTAGATCTCGTCCGAGAGCACGAACAGGTCGTGCTCGACGACGACCTCGGCGATCTCCTCCAGCGTCTCGCGGCGGAGGACGGCGCCGGTCGGGTTGTTGGGGTAGCCCAGGAAGAGCATCTTCGTCCGCGGCGTGATGCGGGCGCGGATGTCCTCGGCCGTCACCTGGAAGTCGTTCTCGGCGCGCGTCGGCACCCAGACCACCTTGCCGCCGCAGAACTGGGCGCTCGGTCCGTAGGCGACGAAGCACGGCTCCGGGATGAGGATCTCGTCGCCGGGGTCGACGACCGCCAGCATCGAGATCATCATGGCCTCCGAGGCGCCGATGGTCGCGATGATCTCGTTCTTCGGGTTGTAGCTCAGCCCGTAGAGCCGGTCCAGCTCGCCCGCGATGGCCTCGCGGAGCTCCATCAGCCCGAGGTTGGCCGTGTAGCCCGTCTTGCCCGCGTCGAGGCTCGCCTTGGCGGCGTCGATGATGGGCTGGGGCGAGACGAAGTCGGGCTCGCCGATGCCGAGCGAGATCACGTCGTCCATGGTGGCGGCGATCTCGAAGAAGCGGCGGATGCCGGAGGGCGGGACCGAGCGGATGCGCTCGGAGAGGCGGGTCGCGAGTCGGGCGGCGGGGTCGGCGAGGGTCTCCATCGGGACGGAACGTGGGGGCTGAGCAAGCTACCGCCCCCGCCAGCCGGGCGGCCCGGCGATCGGCCCCGCCGCCCGCGGCCGGCGCGCGCCGGCCATCTTCGCACGCAATGACGCACCGGCGGCACCGATCGGGTGGGAGAATGGACCGGGAA
>CAYPVZ010000603.1:0-2344 GCA_964414235.1 uncultured Rhodothermales bacterium
CGCCCGAGGCCGTCGCCGACGACGCCGGGGAGGCCGTCGCCGACCAGACCGACGCCGCCACCGAGGCTCCGGCCGAGGCCGCTGCCGAGACGACCGAGGAGGCTCCGGCCACCGACGCCGCCAGCGGCGACGACCTCACGATCATTAGCGGCATCGGCCCGAAGTACTCCGAGATCCTGACGAACGCCGGCATCACGACGTACGCGGCCCTCGCTGAGACGTCGGTCGAGCGGCTCCAGGAGATCATCACCGAGGCCGGCTCGACGACGGCCGGCAACGAGGAGACCTGGGCCGAGCAGGCCCGCGCCATCCTCGAGAGCGGCGACGAGGCCTAGGCCTCTCGACGTCCACGTCCCCGGGCGGGGCCGGCTACGCGCTGGCCCCGCCCGCATGCTGAGAACCCCATGCCCGCTCCCGACGACCTCTTGCTCATGGGCCGCATCGGCCGGACGCACGGCGTCCGCGGCGAGATGAAGGTGGTGCCCGAGACCGACGAGCCCACGCGGTTCGCCGAGGTCGAGCAACTCTTCCTCGGCGAGTCCGAAGCCGCCGCCCGACCGGTCACGGTCGAGGGCGTCCGGTTCCAGTACCCTAAGGGCCGCACCGTCGTGCTGCTGGCGCTGGAGGGCGTCGACTCGGTGGAGGCGGCCGAGTCGCTTCGCAACCAGCTCCTGTTCGCGCGGGTCGGCGACCTGCCGCCGCTGGAGGAGGGCGAGGCCTACCTCGACGACCTCGTCGGGCTGGCGGTCGTGCTCGTCGACGACGAGGGCCAGCCGCTCGGCGAGCCCGTCGGGACGGTCCGCGACCTCTACGACGGCGCGCAGCTTCTCTTCGCCATCGACCGCCCGGGCCAGCCCGAGGTGCTCCTGCCCGACGTGGACGAGTTCGTCGTCCGCCTCGACCTGGAGGAGCGCCGGCTCTACGTCCGCCCGCCCGAGGGCCTGTTCGACGAGTAGGGGAGGAGGGAGGAGCATTTGCTCGCTTCCTTCCGACCCTCTGCCTCATCCGCCATGCTTCGCTTCGACCTCATCACGGCCCTTCCGGACCTCGTCCGGAGCCCGCTGGAGCACTCGATCCTCAAGCGGGCGCAGGACAAGGGCCTCGTCGAGGTGGCCGTCCACGACCTCCGCGAGTGGGGGCTCGGGAAGTATCGCCAGATCGACGATGCGCCCTACGGCGGGATGGGCGGCATGGTCCTCAAGCCCGAGCCGCTCTTCGCTTGCATCGAGCACCTCCAGGCCGAGCACGGGCCGTACGACGAGGTCGTCTTCCTGACGCCCGACGGCGAGACGCTGGACCAGGGCATGGCCAACGCGCTCTCGCTCAAGGGCCGGCTGCTGCTCATTGCGGGCCACTACAAGAACGTCGACCAGCGCGTCCGCGACGCGCTCGTGACCCGCGAGGTGTCGGTCGGCGACTACGTCCTCTCGGGCGGTGAGCTGCCGGCGCTGATCCTGATCGACGCCATCGCGCGGCTGGTCCCGGGCGTCCTCGGTGACGCTGGCTCCGCGCTTTCCGACAGCTTCCAGGACGGGTTGCTCGACGCGCCGTCATACACGCGTCCGGCTGAGTTTCGAGGCCTGGAGGTGCCCGCCGTCCTCCGCTCGGGCGACCACGACGCCATTCTCGCCTGGCGCGAGCGCCAGCGGCTCGACCGCACGCGCGCACGTCGTCCCGACCTGCTCGACGGCGCCGATGCGGCGTCGGGCGAAGAATCCCCGTAGACGCCGCCAGGGCGCCATTCCGGCGCCGGCGCTCCCTAGTTTCCTCGTTCGCGCCACAGGCATCGGCGCGCCCCAACCCAGACCGACTCCTGACATGGCGACCGACCTCATGAGCCTCGTGGAGGCCACTCAGCTCCGCGACGACCACCCCGACTTTGCCGCCGGCGACACCGTCCGCGTCCACGTCCGCGTCATCGAGGGCGACAAGGAGCGGATCCAGATGTACGAGGGCGTCGTGATCGCCATCCAGAACGGGGGCGTGGCCGAGAGCTTCACGGTCCGCAAGATCTCGAACGGCGTCGGCGTCGAGCGGATCTTCCCGTTCGCCAGCCCGCGCGTGGCGAAGGTCGAGGTCGTCCGCTACGGCCGCGTCCGCCGCGCCAAGCTGTACTACCTCCGCGGGCTGCGCGGCAAGGCCGCCCGCATCCAGGAGCGCCGCCGCAGCTAGCTGCCCCGCTGGCGGCGCCCGTCGCCAGCTCGGGCCTGACCCATGCGCCTCGCCGTCTGGCCCGTCGCGCCGGCCCGGGCGCTGGCCCTCGCCCTCGGCGACCTCGTCACCGACGTCGTCGAGGTGGAGCCTCACGAGGCGCGGGCCGCGCTCGACGAGGGCGGCCCGCGCC
>CAYPVZ010000604.1:0-2344 GCA_964414235.1 uncultured Rhodothermales bacterium
ACCGCTGTCAGCGCGCGATGACCTGAATCGGGATCCGGGCGGAGAGCTGCATGCCGGAGGACGGCCAACGAACGGTGAGTTCGCCCTCCAGCTGGGTCTCGACGCAAAGGCCGACGAGCGATGAGCAGAAGCGGGGCCTCGCCGGTGCGGCGGGCATTTCGGGGCCGCCGGACTCGGTCCATCGGAAGTCGAGCACGTCGCCGTCGTAGCGCTTCTCGACCTCCTTCTCCAGGGCGGAGATGGCGGCGGTCCGGCTCTTGGGGGCGAGCATCTGCTCGTAGGTGCGCTGGCCGAGGATGCTGATCGCCGCGTCCCGTGCCTTGGCGCCGTTGACGCCCTCCTCGCTCGCGTGGGCGGCCTCCTCGGTCACCTCCAGGGAGAGCCCGATCTTCAGGTAGCGCCCGTCCGCGAGGTTGAGGGTGAGGGGCTCGAGGTCGACGACCGGGCCGCTCTCGACCACCGGCTCCGCGCTCGCGGCCTCCGCGCCGGAGGGGCGCAGGATGAACCAGTACGCGCCCGCGCCGAGCACGACGGCCACGATGACGAGCAGCATCATCGGCTTCTTCTTCTTGGCCGGCTCGGCCGCGGCGGCCGCGGCGGGGGCGGGAGCGGTGGCGGTGCTCATGAGGAGCCTCCTGTGGCGGTGGACGAGGTGGAGGGTGCGGGGGTCTCGGCGTGCACGACGACGGCGACCCGGCGGTTGCGGGCCCGGCCGGCGGCGCTGTCGTTCGACGCGAGCGGGCGCTGGTCGGCGTACCCGGCGGCGGAGAGCCGTCGGCCGCTGACGCCCCGGGCGAGCAGGTACTGCAGGACGGTCGTCGAGCGGGCCGTCGACAGCTCCCAGTTCGAGGCGTAGTGGCCACCGGCGGGCACGTTGTCGGTGTGGCCCTCGACGGTCAGCTGGTTGCGCAGCTGGCGCAGGGTGGGCGCCATGGTCGCGAGCACCTTGCCGCCGTCGGTGCGCAGCGTGGCCTCCCCCGGGTCGAAGAGCACCCGGTCGGAGACGATGTCGACGACGAGTCCGTCGTCGCGCACCTCGAAGTGCACGGCGTCCTGCAGCCCCTGGGCGGTGAGGGCCTTGACGAGCTTGGCCTTGACGTCGTTGAGCTGGGCGCGGGGGTCCTTGTCCCCCGACCCGTCCTTCCCCTGGTCGGGCTCGCAGGTCTCGGCGGTCGTCGTGCCCGGCTGGGTCTGCACGTCGCTGACCACCTGCGGCGCGACCGGCGCGATCGCCTGGATGTCGGAGTCGACCGAGGTGCCGTCGAGGACGCCCTGGGTGTGGTTGGTCACCGCGGGCGCACCGAAGTACTGCTGCAGGCCGCTCGAGAGGGCGAGCAGCTTCTGCTGGTCGACCTGGCTGATCGCGAACAGGACGATGAACAGGGCCATGAGCAGGGTGATCATGTCGGCGTAGCTGAGCAGCCAGCGCTCGGCGTTCTCGTGGCCGCCCTCGTGCTCCTCCTCGTGGTGCTGACGCCGCCGGCCCGAGGGCCCGGGGCCGCTCACGCCGCGTCCTGGAGCGGGGCATCACCGGCGATCACGGCCCGCAGCCGCTTCTCGACGACGCGCGGGCTGGTGCCCGCCTGGATGGACATGACGCCCTCGAGGAGCATCTCGAGGTGGGCGACCTCGGCCTCGCTGATCCGCTTGAGCTTGCTCGACAGCGGCAGCCACATGACGTTGGCGCTCATGACGCCCCACAGCGTCGCGACGAAGGCGCCGGCGATGAGGTGGCCGAGCTCCTCCGGGGCGTCGAGGTTGCTCAGGACGTGGATGAGCCCGATGACGGTGCCGATGATGCCGATCGTCGGCGCGTAGCCGCCCATGTCGGCGAAGAACTTGATGCCGAGGTGGTCGGCCTTCTTGCGGGTCTTGATGCGGGCGGCGAGGACGTCGTAGATCTCGTCGGCGTCGGTGCCGTCGACCGTCATCTCCAGCCCCTCGCGCAGGAACGGGTCCTCGGCGCCGCGGGCCTTCTCCTCGAGGGCCAGCAGCCCCTCGCGCCGGGCGATGTCGGCCAGGCCGATGAGCTCGGCGACGGCCTCGTCGCTCTTGGGCGCCGAGGCGGTGAACGCCTTGACGGTCTGCTTGAGGATGAGCGCCACGTCGGAGAGGAAGCCACCGGCGACGGCCGCCCCGATGCTGCCGAGGAAGACGAGGATGATCGGCGGGATGAGCAGGATCGAGGTGGGCGAGGCGCCCTCCATGACCA
This sequence comes from uncultured Rhodothermales bacterium, assembly GCA_964414235.1. Taxonomy (GTDB): domain Bacteria; phylum Bacteroidota; class Rhodothermia; order Rhodothermales; family Rubricoccaceae; genus Rubrivirga. The sequence goes on from CAYPVZ010000604.1 coordinate 2,213, forward strand.
GCGAGGCGATGACGGCACCGAAGACGAGGACGATCCCGCCGATGGTCGCGAGCTCCATGTCCGTCCTCCAGCCCTCGGACGGCGCGGAGGGCGGCGCGGCCGGCGCGCGCGCCGGAGAGGCCGGTCCCGGCC
>CAYPVZ010000605.1:0-2338 GCA_964414235.1 uncultured Rhodothermales bacterium
GAAGGGTCGTGTGCCCGCCTCGGTGTTCTCGACGGGCACCAGCCGGACGCGGAGCGTGGCGCTTCCAGACTCGCCCGTGGTGACGCCGAGGGCCTTCGCCACGCGCGCCGCCAGGTCGACGCCCGCCCGCTGCGCGACGCCGCCGACCGTCGGCGCGCGTCCCTTCGAGTCCGTGACGATCGTGGCCCGGTCGCGGCGAGCCGTCTCGGTCGACGTCGCGTCCTCGACCCACGCCTGCCCGCGCATCCCGGCCGTCGCCGCGGCGCCCAGCATCCGGTTGCCGAGGAACGCGCCGCTGGCGGCCCCGAACGTCCGACGCGGGCTCATGCCGCGCGCCGCCGTCTTCGCCGTCTCCGGGCTGTCGTCGGCGACCACGAACTCGTCGGCCATCGACTTCGGGTCCGAGATGCGGGAGACACGCCCGCCGCCCGTCTCGCCGTCGTGCCACTGTGTGGCCACGGCCCGCAGCTCGTCCATGAACGCGTCGTCCTGGCCACCTGCGACGGCGTCGGGGTTCTGGAAGAGGAACGCCGAGTCGCCGTCGAGGTCCGCGCCGCCGAGGTACATCAGCTCGTCGTTGTGCATGACGAGGCCCGTGCCGCGGCGGCCCGTGAACCCGCCGAAGGCGAGCGCCCGCGTGCCGCTCCCGGAGTCGGCCGGGACGCGGACGACGGCGTGCTCCAGGAGCCGCCCCATCGCGGCCTTCCGCGCGCCGTCGGGCTCGGCCCGGTACGCGTCGAAGGCGGCCTCCAGGGTCGTCGTCTCGCCGTTCATCCAGGCCGTCTTGCGCTGGCGCCAGCCGTCACCGAGGTAGAAGAACCCCGGGCGGACGGCCTCGTGGAGCGCGTCGCCCCCGCCCTTGTTGAGCCCGACCTGCATCTCGGGGTCGACGGGCATGAGGAACGCCTTGAACCCGTGGTCCGCCGTCGGGCGGAGCGCGCGGCGCACGACGTACTTCGCCAGCACCGTCTCGACGTAGGGCCGGACGGCGTCGTGGTTGACGACGGCGGGCGTGAGCTCATCGGGCCGCGTGGCCAGCACCTTGAGCACGCGGTCGGCGCCCGACGTGAACTCGGTGAGCTGGCGGAGTGCCTGCGCGGTCGAGGCCTCGGCCACGTCGTCCTCGCCGATGGCCACGAGCGACGGGTCCTCGTCGACGCGCGTGAGCAGCTGCGCGACGACGCGGCCGTAGACCCCGCCGCGCGGGGTCAACGTCTCACGGTCGGGCTGGCTCAGGAGGTGGAGGATCTCGCGGACGCCGAGCTTTTCCACGTCGAAGCCCTCCCCGAGCTTCGCCGGGTCGCCCGCGCTGAGCGCCTCCCAGAACCGAGCCTTCGTCGTCGCCTCCCCCTCCAGACTGGGCCGTACGAAAGTGTCGTAGAGCCGGGCCCGCGCGGAGGGAGTCACGACGTTCGCCAGCATCTGGCGCGGGACGAGCGCGCCGCCCCGGAGCTGCTTGGCGGCATCCTCGCGGACCGACAGGTTGTAGCGGACGCCGTCGAAGGGCACGTCGAACGTCCGTAGCGTTTGCACCGCCCCCTTGTCGCCGGGCGTGCCCTGGTGCGTGAAGCGGACCTCGCCGTCGGCGCCCACGCGGACGCCGTAGACGGCCCGACGGCCCGTCACCTTGGCCGCCGACGTCGGAAACACCACGGCCACCCCCGCCCGCTCCATCGCCGCCGCCAGCTTCGGCGGGGCCGGGACGAGCCCCTGCTTGCCGATGAACAGGCCATCGCCCATCTCTCCCGCTTTGACGTCGGCGAAGGCGACCGACGCCTTGAGGAAGCCCGCCCCGGCGTCGCCGCCCGCGTCGTCGAGCATCCTCGCAAAGACGTCGGGGTGGACGAACGTGGCCCCGTCAAGGTGGTGCTCGGCGGGGCCGTCGCCGTCGGCCGACCGCATGAACGGGGCGTAGCGGCCTCGCTCGGTATGCCGGAGCACGTCCTTCGAGTCGAAGACGAGCGCGCGGAGACCGCCCTCCCCCGCTCCGTGGGCGCCGTCGAAGAAGCGGCTGGACGCCCCGGGGTTGCCGTCGAAGAGGACCTGGGCCCGCTTGTTCCAGGCCGTCTCGCCGATGAGGTGGCGGCCCGTGCCATCGCGGTTCTCTCGGAGCATCGTCTCGGCCGAGAGCCCCGACGCCCGCTCCTGGAGCCGCACCGACTCGAGCCACAGCCGGGCGGCCAGGTCGGTCGAGGCCCGGACGTCGAGCGTCTCGTCGGCCTCGCGCAGCTCGCGGGCCATCGCGTCGACCTCGGACCCGAACGCGTCCATCTCGCGCGGGTCGACCTCGGCCAGCGCTTCGGCCTTGGCGTAGGCGTCGTCGAAGGCGGTCTCGGCG
>CAYPVZ010000606.1:0-2334 GCA_964414235.1 uncultured Rhodothermales bacterium
GCGTGGCGCCTACGTCGGCACGGGCCACCAGCCGCACGGCGGCCGGCTTCGTCACGCTCGGCGGCTGGGACGCCAACGGCGTCCCGGACTACCTGGAGCCCACGCGCGACGTGATCGACGCCGGCCTGCTGGCGACGCTCAACGCGAGCCTCCCCGAGAACGCCCGCGTCCCCGTGGCTCATCCCGAGTACCTCGCCGAGGGCAACGAGACCGACGTGATGCTGAGCGAGGAGGCCGACGTGTGGGTCACGTTCGTCCACGAGGGCGCCGGCTGGCGCAACGCGCTCGGCTTCTACACCTACGACGCGGCGGCCCCGCCCGCCTCAGCGGCCGAGATCGACGCCAAGACACTCGTCTTCCCGAACGCGTCCTACGCCGGCAGCGGCGGCGGGCTCTACGCCGGCGACAAGGTGAAGCTGGGCCGCTTCCCGGCCGGCACGGCCATCGGCTGGTTCGTCGTCTCGAACGGGTGGACGGGCAGCACGGTCGGCGGCGGGCCCTACACGGTCTACTCGAACCCGGACTTCAACCCCGAAACCGACCCGGCGCGCCGCCAGCACAACGTGCTCCTCCGCGACGACGCCCGCGACCTGCTGCTGCTCGCCTTTGAGGACGTCAGCCGCGAGAACGCGCCGATCAACTGCGACGAAGACTTCAACGACGCCGTCTTCTTCGTCACGGCCAACCCCGTCACGGCCATCCAGTCCGCCGCGATGCCGGCCGTGACTGATCCCGGCGCCGACCCGTCCGCCGACGGCGATGGCGACGGCGTCCTCAACGGGCTCGACGCCGAGCCCTACGACGCGGGTGTCGCGTCCTACCTCCACCTGCCCGCCGAGGGCGCCAGCGGGACGGTCGCCTTCGAGGACCTCTGGCCCGGCCGCGGCGACTACGACTTCAACGACCTCGTGGCCGACTACCACCTGCGGGTGGGGCTCAACGCGGACAACCGCGCAACGACCATCGACGCCGAGATCGCGATCCAGGCCATCGGCGCGGGCTACCGCAACGCGCTGGCGCTGGCGCTGCCGATCCAGACCGCGTCCGTGCGGTCGGTCACCGGCGCGGCGCTCGGGCGCGGCGTGTTCTCGGTCGACCCGAACGGGACCGAAGCCGGGCAGAGCCGGACCGTGATCCCGCTGGTGGACGACGCCTACACGCTCGTCCAGCGGCCGTCGGGCTTCTTCGTCAACACGCAGCCCGAGGCGCCGGCGGTCGTGCCCGGCCAGCTGGCGGTGCGGATCGTGCTCTCGTACCCGATTCCGCTCACGACGCTCCGCCTGGACGAGCTCGACCTGTTCCTCGTCGCCGACGGCACGCGGGGCCGGGAAATCCACCTGCCGGGCCGCCAGCCCACCGCGAAGGCCGACGCCACTCTCTTCGGCACGTCCGCCGACGCGACCGCGCCCGGTACCGCCCGGACCTACGTGACCGCCGAGGGCCTGCCGTGGGCGCTCCACCTGCCTGAAGCCTTCGCCTACCCCGTCGAGCGCGCCTCGCTCGACGCCGGGCACCTCCGGTTCATCGCCTGGGCCCGCTCCGGCGGCGCGGACTGGCCCGACTGGTACCGCGACCTCCCGGGCCACCGCAACGCCGCCCATCTCTTCGCCCGCTAGCCCGGCGCTCCCGCCTCCAAACCCCTATCGCCATGATGTCGCCCCGCCCGAGCCTCGCCAAGCGCGCCTTCGACGTCGTCGCCTCGGCTACCGCGCTCCTGCTGCTGTCGCCCGTGCTGCTGCTGGCGGCGCTCGCCATCCGGCTGGAGTCGCGCGGGCCCGTGTTCTACGCCTCGTGGCGCGTCGGCGCCGGCTACCGGCGGTTCCGGCTGTTCAAGTTCCGGACCATGTACCCCGACGCCGACCAGCGGCTGAAGGACCTCGCCCACCTCAACCAGTACGGCGCCGAGGCCGGCGCGGCGGCCGGCTGCCCCGACTGCCGCGACGGCGCCCCGTGCTCGCCGCTCCTCGTCGCCGACGGCGGCGCGCTCATCTGCGAGGCCGAGCACCACCGCCGCCAGTCCGCCGGGCCCGCCTTCTTCAAGCTCAAGGACGACCCCCGCATCACGCGCGTCGGCCGCTTCCTCCGCAACACGAGCATCGACGAGCTGCCGCAGCTGGTCAACGTGCTCCGCGGCGACATGTCGCTCGTGGGCAACCGCCCGCTCCCGCTCTACGAGGCCGAGCAGCTCACGGCCGACGGCGCCGTCGCGCGCTGGCTGGCGCCGGCCGGCCTCACCGGCCTCTGGCAGGTGACGCAGCGCGGGACCGCCGAGGTCTCGCCCGACGAGCGGATCGCGCTCGACAACTCCTACGCCGAGCGCCACGGCCTCGGCTT
>CAYPVZ010000607.1:0-2330 GCA_964414235.1 uncultured Rhodothermales bacterium
GCGCTGGGCCAGCGCCCGACCCCGCCCGGCCGACTGGCGGACGCGACCGGCGTGGCCGCGGTAGCCCGCGTTGAGCTCGGCGTTCCACTCATCGATCATCTGAGCGTCGCCGCGGAGCCGCTCGGCCTCGTCCTCCAGCCGGTAGCGGGCGTCGTCGTAGGCCCGGCGGTCGGACTCCGAGCCGCCGTAGCGGACGAGGTCGTCGTACATCGCGCGGACACGGTCGGACTCGGCGCGGTAGGCCTCCGCGTCGCGCTGGTAGTCGCGGACGGCGTCCTGGAACCGCTCGCGCTCCGCGTCGAGGTCGAACTCCGTGTCGCGGACATCGTCGAGATCGCGGTGGATCGTGGCCAGCTGGTCGTCGAAGCGGGCGATCTGGCGGTCGAGGTCCGCGATGCGGCGGTCGAGGCTGGCGATCTCGCCGCGCGGCTGGGCGCTGGCGGTGGCCGCCGCCAGCAGGGCGAGGGCGAAGAGGAGGCGCATGGGGCTCGGGGAAGAGAGAGGCCTGTCCTACGCCGTCCCCGTCCGCGTGGTCCTACGCCTTCTCGCGGGCCCGCCGCGCACGCACGAGCGCCTCGTCGAGACCCCACAGTACCAGCCCGACGGTCACGAACAGGACGAGCGACGCCAGCGGCTGCCAGATCACGAACCCGCCGAGCACGCCCAGGATGCCGCCGAGGTACTTGATGTAGTTGAGCTGCTCGTTCGAGGTCGACTTCAGCAGCCCCTCCAACTGGCCCTCGTCGAACTGGCGGGCCCGGTCGGAGATCATGGCTCGCACGTCGAAGCTCTCGACGAATGTGAGAACCGCCTTCGTGGCGGCCTCCTCGATCTCGTCCGCGCGGGCCTCGACCTTGGCCGGGACGGCGTCGAGCGCCGTGTCGATCCGGTCGAGCAGGGGGACGACGGCCTCGGGCAGCTCATCGAGCGCGCGGTCGACGCGGCGCTGGAAGTCGGATTCCGCGAACGTCCGGTACAGCCGCAGCGCCATGCCGCCGAGGCCCTGGCCCGCCTGCTGCTCCACCTTCTCGACGGCCAGCCGCGCCACCTCGCGCCGGACCGACTCGCTCCCGAGTACCTCCGTGGCGTAGGCCTGCGCCAGCGTCTTGAGCTCCGTCCGGAAACCCGCGTCCTCGACCACGCCGCGCACCAGCCCGAGCGCGAGGTCGCGGTAGCGGCCGATCACGCCGCTGTCCTTGATCTTCTGCTTGATGATGTCGGCGTTGATGAGCTCGCGGCTGATGGCCTCGCTCAGCCGGTAGATCACGCGCTCGCGCTGGGCCGGGATGAGTCCCTGCGGGATGATGGCGCGCTTCTCGCGCGGCTGGAACAGCATCGTGATGGCCAGCCAATTCGTCCCGAACCCGATCAGGCCGCTCACCGTGAGCACGCGGAGCAGACCTTCCACCGAGAAGGTCTCGCCGAAGAGGACGACCGCGCGGCCGTCGAAGTCCCACCAGAAGCTGAGCGCGAAGAGCGCCGCCAGCAGCCACGGGATGACCGCCAGGATGGGGATGAGCTGGCCGATGCGGCCGACCATCCGGGGCGGTCCGGCATCGACGTACGGCTCTTTACCGGCCGTCTCCGGCAGGTGCGCCTTGCCGTACCGGACGACCAGCTGGACCAGCTCGCGCCCCCCGTTCCGCGTCGCCTCCCGCGCCGTCTCGACGATCTCCGGCGGCGGCACCGGCAGCGCCGACGGCTCGACCTCGCCCGGCTGGCGGTCGGCCTCGGCGGCCAGGGCGCCGGGCTCGGAGAGGGACGTGCCTGTGTCGACCTCGTCGACATCCGTGTCGAGGCGGTCGGAGAGCGGCTCGGCGTGGTCGACGTCCAGTCGCGCCTCGTGGGAGGGCGGTTCCAGGCCGTCGACGTCCGGTTCTGGCCGGTCGGAGACCGTTTCGGGCTTGTCGGAGATCAGGTCGGGCTCGTCGGAGACCAGGTCGGGGCCGTCGGAGAGCGTTTCCGGGTGGTCGCCGGTTGGTTCGGGCCCGTCGACGTCCTCCGCCAGTGGGGGCGGGGGAGGGGGCGAGAGCGGGTCGGCTTCGCCCGCGTCGATCACGTCGGGCTCGTCGTCGGCGTCGATGTCCTCGATGAAGAGCGCGTCGGGTGTCGCGGGCTCGGGCGGGTGGGGGCCGGGCGGCTCCGGCGTCGGGTCGTGCGGGACATGGTGGTCCTCCTGGGGTCGGGGCCCGGATCGCGGGCCGGGACCAGAGCACCAGCGGCCGCCGAGGGTCCTCTTGGCGCGCGACTGAAGCCCGCGGGAGGCGAGCCCCTCAGTCGGCCCCAAGAGGAGACCAAGCGACCCCCGCGACGGTGAGTGACGTCAGACC
>CAYPVZ010000608.1:0-2322 GCA_964414235.1 uncultured Rhodothermales bacterium
TCTCGAAGTCGTTCGGCGTCTCCGGCGGCTTCGTCGCCGCCGAGCGCGACGTGGTCGACTACCTCCGCTACTTCGCCCGCTCGTACGTCTTCTCGACGGCGCCGTCGACGGCCCTCTGCGCCGCCGTCCTGGCCGGCCTCGACGTGATGGCGGAGGAGCCCGAGCACCACGCGCGGCTGATGGACAACGCGGCCTACCTCGCCGAGGGGCTCCGCGCGCTCGGCTTCGAGGCCTCCGGCCTGACGGCCATCTTCCCGCTCTTCGTCCCGGCCGGCACCGACGTCCGCGCCGCGGCGCACGACTTTCACCGGCGCGGCCTCTTCCTCAACCACATCGAGGCGCCCGCCGTGCCGACCTCGCAGCAGCGGTTCCGCGTCAGCCTCACCGCCCGCCACACGCACGACGACCTCGACCGGCTCCTGGAGGCCGTCGACGCCGTCTGGGAGGTGCACGTGCGGCCCATCGAGGCCGCCGCGGCGAAGGGCGCGGCCTAGGCCTCGCCGCCGGGCCCCGTGAAGACCGGCTGCTGCGTGACGACCTCGCCGATGTCGCCGTGCTGCGCCTCGTAGCGCTGCACGTTCTCGGCGAGCGCCGCCAGCAGCCGCTTCGCGTGGGCCGGCGTCACCACGATGCGGCTCTTGACGCGCGCCTTCGGCACGCCCGGCATCACCCGGATGAAGTCCAGAATGAACTCCTCCGGGCTGTGCGCGATCATGACGAGGTTCGAGTAGATGCCCTCGGCGACCTCCTCGGAGAGCTCGATGGAGAGGGACGGGCCCTGGGCCTGCGGGTTCGGTTCCATGGGAGTCGGAGAAGGAGACGGAAGCTAGCCGCGCTGGCGGCCGGCCTGGGCGAGCGCCGAGATGAGGTCGCTCCGGGTGATGATGTGGTAGGCGGGCGCGGCCTCGCCGTCGCCCCCGGCCTCGTCGGCGCGGACGCGGACGGCGCCGGCCTCGCCGTCGAGGTAGGCCGTGAGGTGGTCCAGGTGGACCGACGCGGGCACCACGGGCAGCGGCGGGCCCATCACCTCGCGCACGGCCTCGTCGCGCGAGCCGGGCGTCTCGATGAGCCGGTTCAGCACGCCGCGCTCGGAGAGCGACCCGACGACGGCGCCGCCCTCCATCACGGGCACCTGGCTGATCCCGCTCCCCATCATGGTCTCGATGGCCTCCGCCAGCGTGGCGCCCGGGGCGACGGCGATCACCGGCTCCTGCCGCTTCCGCGCCGCCAGTACGTTGCCCACGGTCAGCGACGGCGTCTCTTCGAGGAAGCCGTTGCGCCGCATCCACTCGTCGTTGTAGGTCTTCGAGAGGTAGCGGAAGCCGCTGTCGGGCAGCAGGACCACCACCACGTCGTCCGCGGTCAGCGCGTCGCGGTGGGCGTGGAGCCAGTCGAGCGCGCCCGCGACGGCCATGCCGCACGACTGGCCGACGAAGAGGCCCTCCTCGCGCGCCAGCCGCCGCGTCATCCGCATCGACGCCTTGTCGTCGACCTGGACGTAGTCGTCGACCAGCGAGAAGTCCATGTTCTTGGCCAGGATGTCCTCGCCGACGCCCTCGGTCAGGTACGGGTAGATCTCGGACTCCTTGAACTCGCCCGTCCGCCAGTACTCGGCGTAGACGCTCCCGTAGGGGTCGACGCCGAGGATCTGGACGTCGGGGTTCTGCTCCTTGAGGTAGCGCGCCGTGCCGGAGATGGTGCCGCCCGTGCCGGCGCCGGCCACGAAGTGCGTGATCCGGCCCTCGGTCTGCTCCCACAGCTCCGGGCCGGTCGTCCGGTAGTGGGCCTCGGCGTTGGCCGGGTGGTCGTACTGGTTGGGGTAGAACGCGTTCGGGATCTCCTTCGCCAGCCGCGCGGCGACCGAGTAGTACGAGCGCGGGTCGTCGGGCGCGACGTTCGTCGGGCAGACGATGACCTCGGCGCCGAGCGCGCGGAGCACGTCGACCTTCTCCTGGCTCTGCTTGTCGGTCGTGGTGAAGATGCAGCGGTAGCCCTTGGCGATGGCCGCGATGGCGAGGCCGGCGCCCGTGTTGCCGGACGTCCCCTCGACGATGGTCCCGCCCGGCTTCAAGAGCCCCTTGGCCTCGGCGTCCTCGATCATGGCGACGCCGATCCGGTCCTTGATGGAGCCTCCGGGATTGTTGGCCTCAAGTTTTAGATACAGCTCGCACGGCCCTGCATCGATGTTTGAAATCTTGACCATCGGCGTCTTGCCGATGCCCTCAAGCACGTTGTCATAGACCGGGCCGTATGGCGTCTCTTTCATGAGAGATATCCTTAAATTGGGTTGAGCGGGACTTAACCCAAAGCGCCGTTCTCCCG
>CAYPVZ010000609.1:0-2318 GCA_964414235.1 uncultured Rhodothermales bacterium
GGGGTCGGGAGCCGACTCTAGGGGGTCGGGAGCCGACTCTAGGGGGTCGGGAGCCGACTCTAGGGGGTCGGGAGCCGACTCTAGGGGGTCGGGAGCCGACTCTAGGGGGTCGGGAGCCTCGGCGGACTCCGCCGCCACGTCTATCGACGTGCCGGAGAGCCGGGTCCACCCCTGCCAAAGGCGTGCTACGCGACCGACGCCGCCTCCGCCGCGCTGGCGGCGGTCTCGGCCGGCTCCGGGAGCGTGCCGGCGATGGCCTCGTGGAAGTCCGCCGGCCGGATGTGGCGGCGGACGGCCGCGGTCACCTCGTCCGCCGTGAGGGCGTGGATGTGGTCGGGGTAGCGGTCCAGGTAGGCCACGTCGAAGCCGCGCTCGGCGTTGACGAGCAGACGCGCCGCCAGCCCGCCCGTCGTCGCCAGCCCGACGACATGGAGGCCGGCCAGCGTGGTCTGGACCGCGACTAGAACGTCCTCCGAGACGCCCTCGGCGACGAACGCCTCGACCTCGCGGCGCGTGGCCTCGATGCCCTCCCAGAGGGTCTCCTGGCTCAGCGTGACCGTCACACGGACGTGGCCGTCGTGGCGGACCGACGGGCCGCCGAGCGTGGCGCCGATGCCGTAGGTCAGGCCCTGCTCGTCGCGGACGGTCTGCATGAGGCGGCTCGAAAAGTTGCCGCCGAGGGCGTAGACGCCGGCGTAGGTGGCCAGGAAGTCCGGGCTGTCGCGGCGGAGGTCGACGGCGTGACCGAGGCGGACGTCGAGGTTGCGGCGGTCGGCGATGGGGACGACGGTGCGGCCCGGCGACTCCGGGGCGGCCTCGGCGTCGAAGACAGGTTCGCGCCCGTGCGGCGCCCATCCGCCGAAGGCGGCCTCGACCGCGGCGGCGGTCTCGTCCACCGGCACGTCGCCGACGACGGCCAGCGTCAGGCCGTCCGGCCCGAGGTGGTCGGCGTGGTACTGGCGGAGCGACTCGGGCGTGATCTCGGCGAGCGCCGCCAGCTCGGCGTCGGGGTCGAGGACGTAGTTGGGGTGGTCCGGGCTGTAGAGGCGGCGGGCGAGGGCGCCCCCGGCCTGCGCGCCGGTCGACTCGCGCGAGCGGCGGACGCCCGCGATGGCCCGGACGACGGCCTTCTCGACCTCGTCGGCGTCGAGGGCGGGCTCGCGGAGCTGCTCGGCGAGGAGGGCGATGACATCGGGCAGGTCCTCGCGGAGGGCGCGGCCGGCGAAGCCGAGGCGGAGGCCGTCGGCGTAGAACGAGACCTGGGCGCCGCGGCCGTCGAGGTCCTCGGCGATGGCGAACCGGTCGCGCTGGCGGGTCCCCTTGTCGAGCAGGTTCGCCAGCAGCGACTGCGTCACGTCGTCGGCGCGGCGGAGGTCGGGCGCGGCCTCGATGGAGCCCCGGAAGCTGACGACGTCGCGGACGTCGGTGGGCAGGGCGAGGAGCCGGGCCGGGCCGGCGGGCGCGTCACGGACGCGGGAGGCGAGATGGACGTCGGACAACAGCTCGGGAAAAGCGGGCGCCCTACACGCGTGGCCGCGGGCGGTGATCCGGCCGGAAGCGGCGCGCCGGCCGGGTTGCTCCCCGTCTGTGAACTCTGGCGGGCGCGTGACACGATCCGGGACCAGCTCCCGTAGGGCGGCAGAGAGGGAGGCCGCTGCCCTTCGCTACCTCAGCGCAGCGGCCGGGCGCGGGGGCCGTGGTGGGACCCCGCGCCCGCCCTCTGGCGGGGCGTCTAGAGCCGCTCCTTGCGCTCCAGGTACAGCGCGCGGCAGAGCATGACGGCCGCCTGCGCCGTCTGGTCGGTGAACCAGTAGTTGACGCCCGCGCCGACGGCCGCCCCGGCGATGGGGATCATCTGGGCCAGCTTCTGCGCGCCGAGGTTCTTGGCGATCTCGCGCGGGACGTGGCCGAGCTGCTCGCGGAGCGTCCCCTGCGCCGACCGCGCCCGGTACCCGCCGCTGTCGATGGCCGAGGCCGCGACCGCCAGCTCGCGGAGCGCGTCGGACTTGGCCTCGCGCGAGCCGCTGGCGGCCACGTTGAAGATGGAGACGACGAGCGGCGTGTAGCCGGGCCCCTTGAGCGGGAAGCCGTAGGCCGCCGCGATCTGCTGGATCAGCCGGAAGTTGACCGTGAACAGGACCGGGATGTCGGCCGCGAGGAGCAGCGCCCCGCCCAGGCCGGCGCCGCCGCCCGAGAGCGCCGCCAGCATCGAGTTCTGCGAGGCGTACTGCTTGGCGAGCGCGTCGAGGTCTTCGAGCGGCTGGTCGCGGAGCTCGGCCACGGTTTTGGCCTCCACGCCGACCTCGGCCGCCTTGGCG
>CAYPVZ010000610.1:0-2317 GCA_964414235.1 uncultured Rhodothermales bacterium
GTACGCGCCCGCCAGTCGGGCGCGTACGTCGTAGAGATCAACCCGGAGCCGAGTGACATCGCGGCGTTGCTGGACGAGCAGGTGTCAGGCCGCGCCGGCGACGTTCTCCCGCGGCTCGTCGACGCCCTGACGAACGACTGAACGCTCTTCTACCGTGACCTTCGCCTCCCCCCTCTGGCTGATCGCCCTCGCCGCCGTGCCCCTGCTGGCGTGGCTGCGCTGGCGGCGGAGCGCCGAGGCGCCCGGCGTCCGCTACTCCGTGGCCGGCGACGCGGCGGCGCTGGGTGGCGGCTGGACGCGCTGGCGGGCGCTGCCGGACGCGCTGCTGCTGGCGGCGCTCGCGCTCGGCGTGCTCGGCCTCGCCCGGCCCCAGAAGCGAGACGCGACCGTCGAACGCTCGACCGAGGGCATCGACATCGTCCTCACGCTCGACGTCTCGACGTCGATGACGGCCGAGGACTTCGTACCCAGCCGATTTGAGGCGGCCAAGGCCGTCGCGGCCGAGTTCATCCGCGGGCGCAAGTCCGACCGCATCGGACTCGTCGTGTTCGCGGCCCAGGCCTACACACAGGCCCCGCTGACGATCGACTACCCGTTCCTGCTGACGATGCTCCGCGAGGTCCGGATGGGTCTGATCGAGGACGGCACGGCCATCGGCACGGCGCTCGCCACGGCGACGGCGCGGCTCCGCGACTCCGAGGCGGCATCGAAGGTCGTCATCCTCCTCACCGACGGGCAGAACAACCGGGGGCAGGTCGATCCACAGACGGCGGCCGAGGCGGCGGCGGCGCTGGGCGTCAAGGTCTACGCCATCGGCGTCGGGAGCGACCAGCCGACGGCGCGGGGCGGCCCGTTCGGATCGCTCGGGCTGGCGCCGGCGCCCGAGGTCGACGAGACCGCGCTCCGGCAGGTCGCCGAGACGACCGGCGGGCGCTACTTCCGCGCCACCGACGCCGACGCGCTCCGCCAGATCTACGAAGCCATCGGCGAGCTGGAGCGGACCGAGATCGAGCAGACCGTGCTGCTCGACGTCGAAGAACTCTACCCGTTCGCGCTCTGGCCCGCCCTCGGCTGCCTCCTGCTGGCGGTCGCGCTGGCGACGACGCGGCTCCGCGAGGTCCCGTAGGGCTCAGCCCTCTTCCGGCTGGTACATCGCCTTCACCATCCGGACGTACTCGGCGATGGGCGGCAGGCCCACCTCTGCCCGTCGCGCGTCGAGCGTCGCGTCGTCGACGGTCGGCAGGATGCCCGGCTCGCCGTCTTCCCACTCGCCGACCGGCGTGGTCTGTGTCCCGTACACCTGGGGCTCGCCTCGGCGCACACGGACGCGGTCGAGCAGCAGCGCGTAGCTCTGTCCGGGCAGGTCGCCCGCCTCGTAGGCGGCCTCCACGAGCGGGAGCATCCGCTCCTGCGTGGCGAGGTCGGCGTGCTGGACGATGAGAAACGCCGCGTTCACGCCGTCGGCACCGACCGCCTCGGGCGTCGGCCAGCCGTGCGCGTCCACGATCTCGACGACGCGCGCGAGGTTGGCGGTGTCGACGGAGTCCATCTCGGCCAGGAGGGCCGGGTCGGGCTCGGCGATGCCGGCCGCGATGAGCCGCATCCGGATCTCCTGGTCGGCGGCGAGACGCTCCAGAAACTCGGCGCGGAGTTCGGGCTGGGCCACGTCCTGCGCGACGGCGGGCACGGCGAGCAGAAGGAGAACGGAAGCGAGGAGGGCTTTCATGAGAGAGGTCCAGGGGGAATGAGAATCACAGGCTGAGCCGCTCGCGGAGGGCGAGGGCACGCCGACGGGAGAACTCGACGGTCGAACCGTCATCGAGGCGGGCGAGGAGACCGCCGTTGAGTGCGTCGTCGAGGCCGACGACGTGGCCGAGGCCGATCATCTCGGACCGACTGGCACGCGCGACGACGGCCGGGTCGATCCGCTCTTCGAGCGCCGAGAGCGAGCGGTGGACGAGCGGCTGCTGCGGACGCCCGTCCGGCCCGTCGAAGTGAAGCGCGGTGTAGTTGCCGACCGACTCGAAGCGCCGGACGGCGCCGAGGCGGACGAGGTGCATCCGGTCGCCGTGCTTGACGAACACGCGGTCGTCCGGCCCGAGCGCCCGACTGGCGGACGCCGCCGACCGCCGGCTCGGGACGCGTGCGGCGACGCGGGCGACGGTCTCCGCCAGCCGCTCGGGATCGACAGGCTTGAGCAGGTAATCGAGCGCGCTCACGCGGAAGGCTCGGAGCGAGTGCTCGTCGTACGCCGTCACGAAGACGACTTCGGGCGCGGCGTAGAGGCCGTCGAGCAGGTCGAACCCGGAGCGTCCCG
>CAYPVZ010000611.1:0-2313 GCA_964414235.1 uncultured Rhodothermales bacterium
GGCGAGCAGCGACGCGCTCCGCCAGCGCGGCGCGTCGCTGCTCGCCTCGGGCGTCGTCGCCGCGACGGGCGGCTTCGGCCGCGGCGAGCCGGTCGAGCTGGCAGATGCAGCCGGCGCCGTCTTTGCGCGCGGCGTGGCGCGCTACGCCGCCCACGAGCTGGCCCGCGTCGCCGGCCACCAGTCGACCGAGGTCGAGGACGTCCTCGGCTACGCCGGCCCCGCCGTCGTCGTCCATCGTGACGACCTTGTGCTCTTCGACTCTGCCCGACCGTGACTGATCTCCGTACGCTCGTCGCCGCCGCCAAGACGGCCTCCCGCCAGGTCGCCTCGCTCTCGACCGAGGCCAAGGACCGCGCCCTCCTCGCCATGGCCGACGCGCTCGAAGCGCACGAGGCCGCGATCCTGGAGGCGAATGCCCGCGACCTCGACGCCGCTCGCGAGCGTGATCTCTCGGACGCGATGCTGGACCGCCTCACGCTCACCCCCGAGCGGATCACGAAGATGGCCGACGCGCTGCGCGAAGTCGCCTCGTTCGCCGATCCGGTGGGCGAGGTGAGCGGGACGCGCCGCCGGCCGAGCGGGATCGAGGTCGGGCGGATGCGGGTGCCGCTGGGCGTGATCGCGATGATCTACGAGGCCCGTCCGAACGTGACCTCCGACGCGGCCGGGCTCTGCTTCAAGGCCGGCAACGCCGTCGTCCTGCGCGGCGGCTCCGAGGCCGTCCACTCCAACCGCGCCGTCGCCGCCGCGCTCCACGAGGCCCTGGAAGGGGAGGGGATCGATCCTGCCGCCGTCACGCTCGTCCCGACGACCGACCGCGAGGCGATCCAGGACCTCGTCCGGATGAACGACCTGCTGGACCTCGTCATCCCGCGCGGCGGCGAGGGCCTCATCCGGTTCGTCGACGAGCACAGCCGCGTGCCCGTCATCAAGCACTACAAGGGCGTCTGCCACCTGTTCGTCGACGCCTCCGCCGACCTCGACGTGGCGCTCGACCTGCTCCTCGACGGCAAGCTCTCGCGGCCCGGCGTCTGTAACGCGCTCGAAACGCTGCTCGTCCACGAGGCCGTCGCCGGCGACTTCCTCCCGCGCGCGCACCGCCAGCTGGCGGCCAACGGCGGCGAGCTGCGCGGTGACGACCGGACGCGCCAGATCCTGGGGGACGATGTGGCCGAGGCGACCGAGGCCGACTACGAGGCCGAGTACCTCGCGCCCGTCATCGCCGTCCGTGTGGTCGATGGCCTCGACGCTGCGTTCGACCACATCGCGCGCTACGGATCGCAGCACACCGAGGTCATCGCGACCGAAGACTTGCGCAACGCCCGCCGCTGGGTGCGCGAGGTCGACGCGTCGGTCGTCCTCGTCAACGCGTCGTCGCGCTTTTCCGACGGCGGCGAGCTGGGCCTGGGCGCCGAGATCGGCATCTCGACGACGAAGCTCCACGCCTTCGGCCCGATGGGGCTGGAGGCGCTGACGACGCAGAAGTTCGTCGTCCACGGCGCGGGCGAGACGCGTCACGCCGTGCCGCCGCGCGCCTAGGCACGAAAAAGCGCCCGCCCCAGAACCTCGTCCGGGGCGGGCGCGACGGCTGTGCCGCTGGCGGGCCTCGCCAGCAGGCCGTCGGCTAGTAGCGGCGGCGGTTGGCGCGGCGGGCCTTCTTGGCCGCCTCCTTCCGCTCCTCGCGCTTGACTTCGGAGGGCTTCGTGAACGCCATGTTGTCCCGGTAGATGCGGAGGACGCGGGCGCGGTTCACGGTGCGCTTGAACCGACGCAGGGCGCGGTCGATGGACTCCTTGTCGCGTACTTTGATGCCGATGGCCAAGGCGGTACCTGTCTGTGGGTGAGGGTGGGGGCGTGCGGAATGCAGCCCACAAAGCTAGGGGGCCGTTCTCGCTCGACCAATGGACGCCGCGCGTGGGATCGGTGAAAACCGGGTGAGCACAGGTCCGCTTTGCTCTCTGTGCGAGCATGAGCCGAGAGGTTGCCGCCGGGAGCTGGCGACGGCGACCGCCAGCGGAGATCTTCCCGGCTCCCTTCCTTGCCTTTCCCATGCGCCTCGTCCTCGCCACCCGCAACCCCGGCAAGGTCGACGAACTGGCGGCTCGTCTCGGCGGCCTCGGCGTCGATCTCGTCTCGGCCGCCAGCCTGGAGGCGCCGGAGGTCGTGGAGGACGCGGACACGCTCCGGGGCAACGCCGAGAAGAAGGCGCAGGCGCTGGTCGCGTTCTCCGGCCTCCCGTCGCTCGCCGACGACACCGGCCTCGAAGTCGACGCGCTCGGCGGTGCGCCCGGCGTCTACTCCGCACGCTACGCC
>CAYPVZ010000612.1:0-1937 GCA_964414235.1 uncultured Rhodothermales bacterium
GGGCCGCCAGCCAGACGGCCGGGCTGCCCAGCGGCGCCAGGCTCGGCGCGCTCGCGGCGTCCGCCAGCGCCACGACCGCACCGCCCGAGATCGCGTGGCCTGAGAGCGGACCGACTTCGGCGACAGCCGAGACGCGGACCGCCACGTGCGGCGCCGGGCCGCTGGCGGTGCGTGCCGACGACGAGCCAAGCGGCGCCGTCAGCGTCGGGCTCGCTCCCGTCGTGCGGACGTAGAAGCCGTAGCCGGCCGGGATCTGCCCGTCCGCGAAGGGCGCGTCGCCGGTCTGCGTGTCGGCGTTCCACGACGAGAAGCCGTTCGTCGGGTCGTAGATGTAGGCCGTCGCGTCGACGTTCGTCGTGGTGCCGGAGACCGTGCCAGCGCCGTCGCCCCAGACGGCCTCCCAGTCGAGGGCGGACCGGCGGGGGTTGCCGAGCAGGTTGAGCCCGTCGGCGGCCGGGTTGCCGGTGTCGGTGTACGTCAGCAGGGCGTCGGCGCCGCTGGCGGCCCAGGTGAACGGGAGCGCGGGCTCGTCGCCGGTGAGGGTGAGGCTCTTGGGGAAGCCGTCGCCCGTCCCGTCGAAGTCGTCGTCGTCGAAGAGGTAGACGGCGGCGCCGACGCCGGGCGCGAACGTGTTCGAGGCGTTCGAGGGCTCGGCGTAGCCGGCCTGGGCGGCGCCAGTGGTGGCCTCGGTGTAGAAGAAGACGTTGGACGAGGCCGAGCCGGAGTTGTCGTTGCTGCAGGCCGAGCCGTCGTAGTCGGCGCCGGGGAAGCACTGCGTGCGGACGGGGTCGAGGAACGAGCCCACAGTCTCGGCGTCGCCGGGCGCGGCGAGGAGGTAGTAGCCCTCGCCGAGGCCCGCGCCGACGGCGACCGAGGGGGCAGACGGCGCCTCGAAGGCAGCGATGCCTCGCCGGAGCTGCCCGCCGATGGTGGTGAAGTACCCCCCGGCGTAGACCGTCGAGCCCGACACCGCCAGCACCTGCACGCCCTGGTTCGCGTTTGGATCGAAGGCGTTCGCCAGGCCCGTCGAGGCGTCGAGCGCGGCGATGCGGCTCCGGCTCTGCCCGCCGATGGTGCTGAAGCTGCCGCCGACGTAGACCGTCGAGCCCGACACCACCAGCACGTTCACGGTGCTGTTCGCGTTCGGATCGAAGGCGGTCGCCAGGCCCGTCGAGGCGTCGAGCGTGGCGATCCGGTTGCGGGTCTGCCCGCCGATGGTGGTGAACTGCCCCCCGGCGTAGACCGTCGAGCCCGACACCGCCAGCACCCGCACGCCCTGGTTCGCGTTTGGATCGAAGGCGGTCGCCGTGCCCGTCGAGGCGTCGAGCGCGGCGATCCGGTTGCGGGTCTGCCCGCCGATGGTGCTGAAGTACCCCCCGGCGTAGACCATCCCGCCCGACACCGCCAGCGCGTACACGGCGCCGCTCGCGTTCGGATCGAAGGCGGTCGCCAGGCCCGTCGAGGCGTCGAGCGCGGCGATGCGGCTCCGGGGCTGCCCGCCGATGGTGGTGAAGTCTCCCCCGGCGTAGACCACCCCGCCCGACACCGCCAGCGCGTACACCCCGCTGTTCGCGTTCGGATTCCAGGTGGTCGGGGCGCCGCTCGTGGCGTCGAGCGCGGCGAGGAAGTTCCGGGCCTGCCCGCCGACGGAGTTGAAGTCGCCCCCGGCGTAGACCGTCGAGCCCGACACCGCCAGCACCTGCACGCTGCTGTTCGCGTTCGGATTCCAGGTCGTCGCGGTGCCGGTCGCGGCGTCGAGCGCGGCGAGGTAGTTCCGGGCCTGCCCGCCGACGGAGTTGAAGTTGCCCCCGGCGTAGACCGTCGAGCCCGACACGGCCAGCGTGGTCACGGCGCTGCTCGCGCTCGGATTCCAGGTGGTCGGGGTGCCGGTCGCGGCGTCGAGCGCGGCGAGGTAGTTCCGGGCCTGCCCGCCGACG
>CAYPVZ010000612.1:2037-2308 GCA_964414235.1 uncultured Rhodothermales bacterium
GAGTTGAAGTACCCCCCAACGTAGACCACCCCGCCCGACACCGCCAGCGTCACCACGCCTTGGTTCGCGTTCGGATTGAAGGTGGTCGCCAGGCCCGTCGAGGCGTCGAGCGCGGCGATGTAGTTCCGGCTCTGCCCGCCGATGGAGGTGAACTGCCCCCCGGCGTAGACCACCCCGCCCGACACGGCCAGCGTGGTCACGGCGCTGTTCGCGTTCGGATTCCAGGTGGTCGGGGTGCCGCTCGTGGCATCGAGCGCGGCGATCCGGTTGC
>CAYPVZ010000613.1:0-2299 GCA_964414235.1 uncultured Rhodothermales bacterium
CCGCTATTCCGGCCGGCCGGGCGAGATCTCCGACGACCGCGTCAACGGCATGAGCGAGGACCGGACGGGCGCGCTCTGGGTGGCTACGAACGACGGCCTCAACCGGCTCGACCCGTCGTCGGACCGGTTCGAGACGTTTCGCGTGCCGACCTCGCAGGGCGAGGGGCCGCCGGCCTGGGCGCCTGCCCTCGCCGACCCCTACCGCGACGCGTGGTGGCAGGTCCTGGAGAGCGACGACGGCACGCTCTGGGTCGGCGGCAAGCGGAACGGGCTCTTCCGGCTCGCCCCCCGCACCGGCCTCTTCCTGCGCGAGACCGCCGCCAGCCGCGCGCTCGGGCTCGTCACGGCCGACGGCGCGCCGCGCGGCTTCGGCGTCCGGCACATCTACGAGGACACGTCGGGCCGCCTCTGGGTCGGCACGACCGGCGAGGGGCTGGCGGTGCGCCACCCCGAGACGGGCGACTGGGAGGCCGTCCGCCCGGCGCCGGGCGACTCGACGCTGCCGCACCCCAGCGTGAACCGGTTCTTCGAGGACAGCGCCCGCCGGCTCTGGGTGGGCACCGACGCCGGTGTCGCGCGCGTCCGCCATGTCGAGAAGGCCTCCGACATGACGTTCGAGCCGCTCGACCTGGGCGAGCCCGTGCCCGCCTGGTCGATGGCCGAGAGCCGCCTGACGCCGGGCGTGCTCTGGGTGGGCACGGTCGGCGCCGGGCTGGCGCGCGTCGAGGTCGAGACCGGCGAGGTGCGGTGGGTGCGGGCCGAGGACGGCATGCCGAGCGACCTCGTCTACGGCGTGCTCGCCGACGACGAGGGCCGCGTCTGGGCCAGCACCAGCCAGGGCCTCGCCCGATACGACCCCGCCTCCGAGACCCTCGCGGTCTATGGCGAGGCCCACGGGCTCCAGGAGAACGCCTTCGACCTGATGGCCTTCTCCCGCAGCCCGACGACCGGCAAGCTCTGGTTCGGCGGCCCGAACGGACTGATGCAGATCGACCCGGCCGGCGCGGGCATCGCGGCCTACCGCCCGCCCGTCGCGTTCACGGCCGTCCAGGTGTTCGACGCCGTCCGTCGCGGCCGGCCGCTCTCGGGCGACACGCTTCGGTTCGCGCACGACCAGAACTTCCTCACCGTCCAGTTCGCCGCGCTCGACTTCACGGCGCCGCGTGACCTGAGGTACGAGTACCGGCTCGTCGGGGTGGACGAGGTGTGGCGCCAGACGACGGGGGAGCGGCCCTTCGCGACCTACACGGCGCTGGCGCCCGGCACCTACCGCCTCGAAGTCATCGGCTTCAACGCCGACGGCGACCCGAACCCCGAGCCCGCCGTGCTCTACCTCGTCGTCGAGCCGGCGTGGTGGCAGCGGGCGCCCGTGCGCGCGCTCGGCTGGCTCCTGCTGGCGCTGCTCGCGGCGGGCGGCGTCCTCGTGCTGCTGCGCCGGGCGACGCAGGCCTACCTCGACGAGCGACGGGCGGTGGCGGAGGACCTCCACGCCGGGCCGATCAGGGGCCTCGGCAAGCTCAACGAGGACATCGCCCGGCTCGGCGGCGACGGCGCGGAGCCTGACCACGTCGGGCGGATGCGGAGCCACGTCGGCGAGGTCGAATGCGGGCTCCACGAGGCGCTGCTCCGGTTGCAGCCGTCCGCCGTCGCGCGGCTGGGGCTGACGCGGGCCTTCGACGCGACGGCCCGCCGCTTCCGCCGCGCCGCGCCCCAGGTGCCCATCCACACCGACTGGTCCGGCCTCGACGGCGACCTCCCGCCGGCGCTCCAGCAGGACGCCGTGGAGGTGCTGACGACGCTCATCGGGCACACCCTCCGCATGGCCGACCCGGGCGAGCTGCGCCTCTCGGCCGCCTCGACGGAGGCCGGCCTCGAACTGCGCGTGGCGACCGATGCCGAGGTCCCCCTGGCGCAGCCCGCCCTCCGCGACCGCCTCCGCGGTCGGCAGAGCAGCCTCACCCAGGCGCTCCGGGTCGTCCGCACCCGCGGCGGCTCGCTCGACGTGGACCGCGAGGACGGCCGGAGCACCGTCGTCGCCCGCCTGCCGGTCCCCGCTGCGGTCACCGGCTAGCGCTCGGCTGGCGGCGGCCGCCAGCGCGAGGCCCAGTCCCCGTCCGACGGAAGGCCGGAGCGCAGCCCCGAGAGCGTCTCCGGACCGAAAATGGGCCAACGCGGCCGAATTTTGAGGTCGCGAACCTCAATGTTGGGGTTCGGAGACCCGACGTTGAGGTTCGGAGACCCGATGTTGAGGTTCGGAGACCCGATGTTGAGGTTCGGAGACCCGATGTTGAGGTTCGGA
>CAYPVZ010000614.1:0-2294 GCA_964414235.1 uncultured Rhodothermales bacterium
GTAGGTGAACGTCTGGCCGCCGGGGACCAGGTACTCCTCGCGGTACGGCGCGTCGAGCAGGTTCTTGGCCGAGAGCTTCAGCGTGAACTGGCGGAAGAGGCGCTGCGAGGCCACGAAGTCGAGCTGCGGCGAGGGCTGCTCGTAGACGTCGACGTTGGCGCCGACGCGCGAGAGCCGCCGGCCAGCCACGTTGAAGTAGAACCCGGCCGAGGTGCCGCGGTCGGCGTTCTCGTACGAGAGATCGGCGTTGAGGAGGTAGGTCGCCTGGCCCTGGAGCGGGCGCGTGTCGCCGGCCGTCGGGTCGATCTCGCGACGCGATTCCAGCTCGCGGCCCGTGATCGTGATGGCCGACCGCGTCAGCGAGAGGTTCGTCCCGAGGTAGACGTGGCGGAGAAATCCTGCCAGCGGCGCGAGCGCCTGTCGCACCTCGAACTCAGCCCCGACGATGTCGGCCTGGTCGACGTTGGCGTACTGCGTCGCGTTGTTCTCGGCGTCGACGATGACGCGCTCGATGGGGTTGTCGAGGCGCTTGTAGTAGGTACTGGCGGCGAGCAGCGCACCCGGCCCCGTGAACCACTCCCAGCGGAGGTCGAGGTTGGTGATGAGCGTCCGCTCCAGGCCCGGGTTGCCGAGGAGGGCGCCGTCCGAGCCGAACTCGTAGGTCACCACCGGGGCGATCTCGCGGAACGTCGGGCGGGCGAGCGTCCGGGTGGCGGCGGCGCGGAGGTTCATGGTCTCCGTCAGCCCGTAGACGAGGTTGAGCGCCGGGAGGAGGTCGTTGTAGGTCCGGTCGGTTCCGAGCAGGGCGCGGCCGTTGACGGTGACGACCGAGTCGGCCGGGGTCGCGTCGTTGGCCTCCTGCTGCGAGGCGACGAAGAGCGACGACACCTCGTAGCGGGCGCCGACGATGGCGCGGAGGCGCGGCACCAGCGGGAGCTCGGCCATGAGGTAGCCCGCCCCGACGTCGACCGTCCCGTCGTACTGGTTCTGCGGCGACGTCTGGTCGAGCACGCGGTGGCCGATGTTGAAGCGGTCGTCGATGCCGTCGCCGTTGCGGTCCTCGCTCGTGACGATGCCCGTGTTGGCCGGCCCGAAGAACTCCGCGATGGCCGCCGCGTCGAGCGCCTCCAGTCGGGCGCCGGAGGCGACCGTGTTCGACTGGAGCACGAGGAGGTTTTCGGTGTAGCCGCGGTCGGTCCATTCCAGCAGCCCGCCCGTCTTGACCTCGCCGCGGCGCCCGAAGAGCGTGATCGGTAGCGTGAGGTCGAGCGCGCCGCCCGTCAGCGACTCGTCGAGCGAGCGGTAGTAGTGGCGCGGGCCGGCGAGAAAGCCGACCGGGCTCACGCTCGTGATGGAGCCGGCCTCGTCCTCGAAAACACGGGCCGTGAAGAACCGGAGGTCGGGCTCGTCGAGCTGCGTGAGGGCGTAGCTGCCGCGCCAGTCGAGCTCCAGGTTCGCCAGCCCGGGGAACTGGTGGCGCCCGCGGAGCTGGCCCGAGCCGAGCGACCGCTCGGTGTAGCCGGCGACCGTGTCGAAGATGCGGGCGTCGTCGCTGATCTGGTTGCTGACGCCGTCGATGACGCGGGCTTCGGACTCCGTCGTGTGCGAGAACAGCGTGTTCAGGCTCACCTCGTGGCGCCCGCCGAAGCGGTAGGCCAGGTTCGCGATGCCGCCGAGCTTGGCGTCCTGTGTCGCCCGCCGGTCGGCCCGGAGCTGCTGCGTGTTGACGACGACCTCGCCGGTCGGCTGGCCGTCGGGGCCATCGACGCCCTGGAAGTCGGCGCGGCCGACGGTCCCGTCGTCGTAGTACGAGGCGCCCTGGTCGGCCGTCAGGCCGATCACGTAGCCGAGCGCGTTCGACCCCATCGGCATCTCGTCGCCCATCGAGAAGCTGAACGAGCCGTTGACCGGGATCGAGCCCGATGCGGGCGCGATGCGGGACTCGATGGCGGTCGAGATGGCGTCGAGCTCGTTCGCCAGCGCGGCGTCGTTGCGCGCCGCGTTCGCTGACGGGATCGCGGCGCGGACCGAGCCCTCGGCCTCGCGCGGGGCGTTCGCGACGGCCTCGGGGAAGCCGAGCGCGCCGTCGCCGAAGCGGAACGGGCTGACGCCCTGAACCGGGTCCACGAGGAACGCTGAGCCCGGTGTGGCCTGGGTGCTGAATCCGGTCGAGGTCGACAGGGACAGCGAGAAGGCGTTCGGGAACGACTTCGTGTTGATGTCGATGAGGCCGCCCGAGAAGCTGCCCGGCTTGTCCGGCGTGAAGGTCTTCAGCGTGACGATGTTCTCCAGGA
>CAYPVZ010000615.1:0-2292 GCA_964414235.1 uncultured Rhodothermales bacterium
TATCTCCTCAACAGCGCGTTCGTGGCGCTGTCCGTCACGCTCGTCTCGCTGCTCGTCAATTCGCTGGCGGGCTACGCCTTCGCCAAGCTCCGCTTCCGGGGCCGCGACAAGCTGTTCCAGTCGCTGCTGGCGGCGCTCGTGATCCCGGCGCAGGTGGCGATGCTCCCGCTCTTCCTGGAGATGCGCGCGCTGGGCCTCGTCAACTCGTACGCTGGTGTCATCGTCCCGGCGGCGGCGAGCATCTTCGGCATCTTCCTGATCCGCCAGTTCGCGACGTCGATCCCGGACAGCCTGCTGGAGGCCGCGCGCATCGACGGCGCGACGGAGTTCGAGATCTACCGCCGCGTCGCGCTGCCGCTGCTGCGGCCCGTCCTCGTGACGCTGGCCCTGTTCACCTTCATGGGCGCGTGGAACGACTTCATGTGGCCCCTCATCGTCCTCACCGACGACGACCTGTACACGCTGCCCGTCGCGCTGGCGACGCTCACGCGCGAACGGGTCCAGGACAACGAGTTCATGATGGCCGGGGCCGTCGTGACCACGCTGCCTGTCCTCCTCGTCTTCCTCGCCCTCCAGCGCCAGTACGTCCGCGGCATCATGCTCGGCGGCGTCAAGGGCTGACCTCTTTTCGATCTCGATCTGTCCCGTGGACCTCGCCGTCGCCACCCGCACCACCGCCGCCGACCTCGCGCGCGCCCACTCGCCCGCCCTGACGCTCTCGGGCGCCGATACGACCGCCGTCGTCACCGCCGCCGGCACGGGCGTCGTCACGGTCGAGGGCCTCGACCTGACCCGCTGGCGCGGCGATGCCGTCGAGGACGCCGACGGCCTGGCGGTCTTCCTCCGCGACCTCGACAGCGGGCGCGTCTGGACCGTCGGCTGGCGGCCCGGCCAGCAGGAAGAGCGCTACGAGGCCCGGTTCGGCCCGGGCACGGTCGAGATCGTCCGCGAGGACGACGGGCTCGAAACGCGCCTGTGTCTCGCGGTGACGACCGGCGGCGCCTTCGTCGGGCGCCTCGCGCTGCGCGCGCTCGACGGACGGGCCCGGCGCATCGAAGTGACGACGGCCGCCGAGGTCGTCCTGAACGACCGCGCGGCGGACGCGTCGCACCCGGGCTTCTCGAAGCTGTTCGTCGAGACCGAGGCCGCCGACGACCACACGCTCGTCGCGCGCCGCCGCCCGCGCTCGCCCGAGGACATGCCGGCTTTCCTCGCCCACTGGCTCGACGACGGCGCCGAGGCCGTGTCCTTCGAGACCGACCGGTTCCGCTTCGCCGGCCGCGCCCGGACCCGCCGCCAGCCGCTGGCGATGGACGCGCCCGGCCCGCTGAGCGGCACGACCGGCGCTGTGCTCGACCCCGTCGCCGCCTTCCGCACGACCGTGGAAGTGCCGGCGGAGGGCGCTGTGTGCCGGGCGTTCGGGCTCGCGGGCGGACGCTCGCGGGACGACGTCCTCGCGCGCGCCGAGGCGCTGGCGTCCGTCGACGCGGTCGAGGCGGCCATCCGCCAGGCCTCCGAGGCGGCCCCGGCGCCGGCGCCCGACGAGACGGACGTGCCCGCGCCGCTCGCACCGCTGGCCCCGGCCGACCGGCCATCCGGGACGCTCGACCTGGACGACGCCAGCCTCCGCCAGTTCAACGGCCTCGGCGGCTTCTCGGCGGACGGCACGGAGTACGTGCTGCACCTCCGCCCCGGCGCCGACGGCGAGCTGGTGCTCCCGCCGCTGCCGTGGACCAACGTCATCGCCACCGAGCACGCCGGCTTCGTCGTCTCGGAGCGTGGCACGGCGTCCTCGTGGACGGCCAACAGCCGCGAGAACCGCCTGACGCCGTGGGCCAACGACCCGCTCGAAGACCCGGGCGAGGCGCTCTACGTGCAGGACGCCGAGTCCGGCGCCTTCTGGTCGCCGACGCCCGGTCCGGCGCCGGCCGAGGCGCCCTACGAGGTCCGCCACGGCTTCGGCTACAGCACGTGGCGCACGAACGTCGAGGGCATCGAGCAGCACACGACGCAGTCCATCGCGCCCGACGCGCCGGCCCGGCTCACGGTCGTCCGGCTGACGAACACGACGGGCGCGCCGCGCCGGCTGGCGGTCGTCGCCAGCGCGCGGCTGGACCTCGGTGCCTCGAACGCGTCGCGCGCCATCACGACGCGCCGCGAGGGCGACGTGCTGTTCGCCGAGAACCCGCTCCGCGGCGAGTTCGCCGACCGCGTCGCCGTCGCCCGCGCGGTGTCCGACGACGCCGTGTCGCTCACGGCCGACCGCGCCGCCTTCCTCGGCCGCTTCGGCAC
>CAYPVZ010000616.1:0-2290 GCA_964414235.1 uncultured Rhodothermales bacterium
GCGCGGAACGCTCCACCGGCTCGACCCAGAAACGGGCGCCCTCGTCTGGTCGCTCACCTTCGACGCCGCGCCCCGGTTGACGTCGGCGGTCGTGGATGGCACCGCGGTGCTGGTCGGCGGGACCGACGGCACGGTCCGCCAGCTCGACGCCGCCACGGGCGCCGAGCGCTGGCGGTTCACGTCGGACGGCGTCGTCGCGGCGCCGCCGCTCCCGTTCGACGGGCACGTGGCGGTCGGGACGATGGACCGGCGGGTCGTCGTGCTCGATGGGGCGACGGGCGCCGAGGTCTGGTCGACCGGCGTCCGGGGGCGCATCAAGAGCGCCATCGCGGCCGGCGGTGGGATGCTCGTCGTGCTGACCGAGCCGCGGCACGTCGTCGCCTTCCACACGGCGCCATGAGACGGCTCGTGCTCCTCGTCGCCGGGCTGGCGCTGCCCGCTCTCGCCCAGACCGCCCACGTCCGCGTGGAGGCTGCCGCGGGGAGGGTCCTCGTCGATGATCAACCAGCCGGGACGGTTGCGACGTGGATCCCCGTCGAGCCCGGGGCCCACGAGATCGCCCTCGTCGACGACGCCCAGGCGTGGGACCCTCGCCGGGTAGAGGCGCTCGTGACCCTCGCCGATGGCGACTCGACGATCCTCAGGCTCACACTGCCAGAGCGCGTCCGCGTCGAGACGCTGCCGATCCGCGCGACGGTCGTGCGGCTGGGTGTGGGCGGTGAGCGCGATACGCTCGGGATGGCGCCGCTGACGCTCGACCTCGCGCCCGGCGCGTCGGCCGAGCTGGTGGTCTCGCTCGACGGCTACCTCGACGCTCGCCAGTCGGTCGAGGCCGGCGATGGCGCGGTCACGGTACTCCTCCAGCCCGGCCCCGACGCGCCCCGCCAGATCGCTCTTCTGCCAACCCAGCGCTCCTCGTTGCAGCGGACCCTCATCGACGCCGGACTCGGGGCGGCGATTCTGGCCGCGGGGGCCGTCGCCGTGCATTACAAATTCAGGGCGGACGACGTGGACGACCGCTACCGCGATCCCGATTCGGCCGATTACGGCGACGAGGCGCTTCGGCAGGAGGCGCTCCGGCTGGACAGGTACTCGGTCACCGCGCTCGGGGTGATGCAGGTGGGCGTGGGGGTTCTCGCGCTCCGGTTCGTCCTCCGGTAGTGGACCGGGCGGGCGCCGACTGGCGCTAGCTTGCGGCCCATCGAACCGGACCCATGCTCAAGGAAACGCTCGCTCGCGACCTCAAAGACGCCATGCGCCAGCAGGACAAGGTCCGGCTCGGCGCCATCCGGATGGTCCAGTCGGCCATCACCGAGCGCGAGAAGGCCGGCACAGGCCCGATCTCGGAGGACGACGTGCTCGCCGTCGTGACGAAGCAGGCCAAGCAGCGCCGCGACTCGATCCGCCAGTTCCGCGACGCGGGCCGCGACGACCTCGCCGAGCGTGAGGAGGCCGAGCTCGGCTACATCGAAGCCTACCTCCCGGCGCAGGCGTCGGACGAGGACATCCACCGCGTCGTCCACGAGATCGTCCAGCGCACCGGCGCCACGTCGATGAAGGACATGGGGCGGGTGATGGGCGAGGCCATGAGCGCGCTGAAGGGCGTCGCCGAGGGCTCGCGGGTGCAGGCCGTCGTGAAGGCGCTGCTGGCGGCGTAGGTGGGGGGGCTCGACCTCATCCTGGCGCTCGTGCTGGCCTTCGGACTCTGGCGCGGGCTGCGCACCGGCGCGCTGATGCAGATCGTCGGGACGGCCGGCTGGCTGTTCGCCTTCGTCGCCGCGACGGCGCTGATGGCGCCCATCGGCGAGATGGTCGCGGCCAGCCTCGGCGTGAGCCCGCGGACGGCCCCCATCCTCGGCTTCATCGTCGTCTGTGGCGGCGTGGTCGCCGGGCTGACGGCTCCGGCCGCCACTCCGTCGCCCCCGCCGCGACAATTTATCCCCCTCCCCCGGGATTGGGCGCGGCGGGTCCGGAACCGCTTGAAAACGTGGTCCGGGATGCCGATATTCGGGTGGAATACCCGAGCGCGCTGAACTGCGCCGGGCTGGCAACAGTTCAACCTTGGAGGGGTTTCATGGCCAACTACCAGACCGTCGGTACGCAGACGGCAGGCGTCCGCAGCGCCGAAATCGACCAGGGCCTCCGCGCCCACATGAACAAGGTCTACGGCACGATGTCCGTGGGCATGCTCATCACCGCGCTGGCGGCCTGGGCCATTTCCGGCCTCGCCACCAGCGACGTGCCGACGCAGTACCAGATCGGTGCCGAGACCTGGCTGACCGACTTCGGC
>CAYPVZ010000617.1:0-2290 GCA_964414235.1 uncultured Rhodothermales bacterium
CTTCGACGCCGCCGCCCGCTACGTCGACCGGCTGCCCGGCGCCCGTCCCTCCGACTTCCTCGAGCACCTGCTCGGCCAGGACGTCGCGGGCGACACCCTCGCGGCCCGCGCCGCCCCCGGTGAGTCCGTGGCCCTGCTCACCCCGGCCGCCGCCGCCGGGCTCGAGTGGGACCTCGTCGTCGTGGCCGGCGTCCAGGAGGGCGTGTGGCCCGACCTGCGGCTGCGCGGCTCGCTGCTGCACTCGACCGACCTCGTCGACGTCGTCACCGGGCGCGACCCGTCGCCGCGGGCGGCGCGCACGCAGGTCGCCCACGACGAGACCCGCCTCTTCCACGTCGCCGCCACCCGGGCCCGCCACCGGCTCGTCGTCACCGCCGTCCGGAGCGAGGACGAGCAGCCCTCGCCCTACCTCGACGTCGTCGACCCCCGCCCCGACCCCCGGCCCCTCACCGACGTCCCGCGCCCGATGACCCTGCCGGGCCTCGTCGGCGAGCTCCGCCGATCGCTCCTCGACCCCGACCCCGCGACCCGCGGCGCCGCGGTGACCACGCTCGGACGGCTGGCCCGCGCCGAGGTGCCGGGGGCCGACCCCGCGCAGTGGTGGGCGCTGCGCGGGACCACCGACGACCGGCCCCGGCGGGCTCCCGGGGTGCCGGTGCGCGTCTCGCCCTCGATGGTCGACCGCTTCGGCCAGTGCGGCCTGCAGTGGCTGCTGCGCACGAGCGGCGGCGACGGCCCGTCGATGGGGGCCCAGGACATCGGCACCCTCGTGCACGAGATCGCCCACGACCTCGGCGACACCGACGCCGCGAGCTACGCCGCCGAGCTCGAACGGCGGTGGGGGAGGCTCGGGCTCCCGCCCGGCTGGCTCTCCCGCCGCGACCTCGCCCGGGCTCGCGCGATGACCGACCGGCTGGCCGCCTACCACCGGGAGGCGAGCGCCGAGGGGTGGCGGCGGGCCGCCTCCGAGCAGCGGATGAAGGTCGCGATCGGCCGGGCCGTCGTCGCCGGCACCGTCGACCGGATCGAGGTCGGCCCGGAGGGCACGGTCCGCGTCGTCGACCTCAAGACCGGCTCCCGCAAGCCGACCCGCGACGAGCTCTCGCGCCACGGGCAGCTCGGCGCCTACCAGCTGGCGGTCGAGGCGGGTGCGTTCGCCGCGCACGGCAGCGGCTCCGGCGGAGCGGCGCTGCTGCAGCTCGGGCGCGCCGCGAACAAGAGCACGACCCTCCAGGTGCAGGTGCCGCTGGCCCGCGACCCGGACGACCCCCGGTGGGCCCACGAGCTGCTCGGTCGCACCGCCGAGGGGATGGCCGCGGCGTCCTTCGTCGCGACCCCGGCCCGCGACGTCTGCGGCACCTGCCAGGTCAAGGACTCCTGCCCCGCGCAGCCGGAGGGGAGGCGACTGTGACCGCCACCGACCCCGCTGTGCGGCAACTGGTCCCACGATGGACGGCCGTCGAGCTGGCGCACGCGCTCGACCAGCCGTACGCGCCGACCCCCGAGCAGGCGGCCGTCATCGAGGCGCCGCTGCGGCCCCTGCTCGTCGTCGCCGGCGCCGGCTCCGGCAAGACCGAGACGATGGCCGCCCGGGTGGTGTGGCTCGTCGCCAACGGGTACGTGCGCCCCGACGAGGTCCTCGGGCTGACCTTCACGCGCAAGGCGGCCGGCGAGCTCTCCGAGCGGCTCGCCGCCCGGCTCACCACCCTCCGGGAGGCGGGTCTCTGGGCGCCCGAGCCCGAGGCCGGGGCGGCCGTCCTCGACGACACCCCCGAGGTCTCGACCTACCACGCGTACGCGGGCCGGATCGTCCGCGAGCACGGGCTCCGGCTCGGCGTCGAGCCGGAGAGCCGGCTGCTCACCGAGGCCGCCGCGTGGCAGTTCGCGCACGAGGCCGTCGTCGGCTGGGACGGTCCGATGGACGCCGTCGACAAGGCGGAGTCGACCGTCACGACCGCGGTCGTCGACCTCGCCGGTGAGATGGCCGAGCACCTCGTCGAGCCCCGGGAGGTCGCGGCGCACCTCGCCGAGGTGGTCTCCGCCCTCGAGCTCCTCACCCGCCCCGACGGGTCGCGCAGGCGCACCAACCCGATGCGCGAGACCGTCGACGTGCTGCGCCAGCGGGCGGCCGTCGTCCCGGTCGTCGAGGCCTACCACGCGCTCAAGCGCTCCCGCGACGCGATGGACTTCGCCGACCAGGTGGCGCTCGCGGCCCGGCTCGCGACGAGCGTCCCCGAGGTCGGCGCCGCCGAGCGGGCGCGCTTCCGGGCCGTCCTGCTCGACGAGTTCC
>CAYPVZ010000618.1:0-2286 GCA_964414235.1 uncultured Rhodothermales bacterium
CGCCGAGGGCGGCGCCACGCCCTACGTCGTCGACGACGCCTTCCCCGAGGTCGACGCGCTGGCGGACCTCGCCGGTCCGTCGGCAGCCGAGGTGACGGTCCTGGAGCTGCCGCCCGTGCTCGACGCGCCGCTCCCGCTCGCGCTCCTCGCCGAGGCCGACGTCGTCCTGCTCGCCGCCCGCGCCGCCCGGTCCTGGGCGACGGCCGACGCCCACACCGCCGACGCGCTGGAGCGCGCCAGCGGCCGTGCCCCGCTCCTCGTGCTGACGGGCGCCGCCCCGGTCCGCCTCGAAGGGCTCGTCGGCGAGGTCCCGCGCCGCCGCTCCTGGCTGCGGCGGACGGCCAAGCGCCTCGCCCGCTTCGAATTCAGCCGCTGACTCTCTCTCCCCGCCGCACTGGCGACTCCGATGACCGATTCGCGCAAACCCGCCCTCGTCTGCCTCGCCCAGCCCGCCTGGGACGGCGACTACGTCAAGTCCACGGTCCGCCTCATGGAGGCGATGGCCGCCCACTACCGCGTGCTCTACGTCGACTACGCCTACACGCTGGCCGACGCGGCGCGCGCCGCCAGCGGGCGGAGCCAGGCCCCCCTCGGCCGGATGCTCGGGCGCGAGCAGCGGCTCCGGCGGGTCGAGGGGCCCCACGGGCCGCTCCACGTACTCACGCCGCCCCCTGTCGCACCGACGCACTGGATGCCGGAGGGCGCCGCGTTCCGCGCCACGCTCGAACTCAACGCCAGCGTCGTCGGGCGGTCCGTCCGCGAGGCGATGGCGGAGCTGGCGATGGAGGCGCCGGTCGTGGTGACGGCGTTCGCGCCGCAGCTCGGACTCCCGCTCGTGGGCCGCTTCGGCGAGCGCGCGCGGATCTACTACGGCTACGACGAGATCGCCGCCGCCCCGTGGGTCGGCAAGCACGGCGGGCAGTTGGAGGCCGAGTACCTCGACCACGTCGACGCCGTCGTGGTGACCTCGGAGGGCCTCCGCGAGAGCCGCGCCCGCCAGCACCCGAACGTCCACCTCGTGCCCAACGGGGTCGACTTTGACCTCTTCTACCCCGCGTCCCGGCTCCAGAACGAGAGCGACCGGCCGTGCATCGGATTCGTCGGCAGCCTCGACGACCGCGTCGACTACGCCCTGCTTGACGCCGTCATCCGCGAGCGGGCGGACCTCGACTTCCTGTTCGTCGGACGGGTGATGGCCGCGGGGGGCCATGCGCTGTCGGTGCACCCGAACGTGACGCTCGCCGGGCCGCACCCGCCGGAGGACCTCCCCGGCCTCATCGGCCGGATGGACGTCGGCGTGATTCCGTTCCGCGTGACGCCGTTCACGCGCAACATCTACCCGCTCAAGCTCAACGAGTACCTCGCCGCCGGCCGGCCCGTCGTGACCACGCCGTTCGCGCCGCTGGGCGACGCCGCGCCGTACGTCTACACGGCCTCGGATGCCGACCTCTTCTCGCGGGCGCTCGACCACGCGCTCTGCGACCGGGGGCAGGCCATCCGCGCCCGCCGGATCGGCTTCGCGCGGCACAACACCTGGGCGGCCCGCGCCAGCGCGTTCGCCTCCATCATCGAGTCGGTGTCGGCGCCGACGTGCTGGGCCGCCTGAGATGCGCCGCGCCCTCGCCCTCGCTCGCGGCCCGCGCGCGCTGTCGCTGGCGACGCAGGCCGTCGGCGCGGTGCTCGGCTTCGCCGGCTTTGCCCTCGTCGCGCGGGCACTGGCGCCGGCCGACTTCGGGGCGTGGGTGCTCTACCTGACCGTCGTCACGTTCGGCGACGTGCTGCGGAGCGGGCTGGCGCAGGCCGCGCTCGTCCGCCAGTCGGCCGGGCTGGGGCGGGCCGAGGCCGACCGCGTCGTCGGGGCGGCGTGGGCTGTGGGGCTCGGGGCGACGGCGGTGCTCGCGCTGGCGGGGGGCCTGGGCGGGCTCGCCTTCGGCGGCGTGTGGATGGTGCTGCCGGCGTGGGCCGTCGCCAGTGCCGGGCACTCGGTGGCGGCGTGGGAGGCGCAGGCCGAGGAGCGGTTCGGGCCCGTGCTCGCGCTCCGGCTGGCGCTCTCCGCATCGTTCGTGACCGCCGTCGTGGCGCTGGGGGCGGAACTGACGGTCGTCCACCTCGCGTGGGCGCACGCCGCGACGCACGCCGGGGCGTCCGCGCTGGCGCTGGCGCTCGGGTGGGCGCGGCCCGGGACGCTCCGCCGGGCGCGGCGGGCGGACGTGGCGCGGCTGCTCCGCTTCGGGCGGTTCAGCGCGGCCACGACGGTCGGCGCGACCCTGCTGCGGAGCGCGGACG
>CAYPVZ010000619.1:0-2275 GCA_964414235.1 uncultured Rhodothermales bacterium
CCGCCACGAGCCCGTCCAGGCCCTCCCCCTCCGTCGCCGAGGTCGTCACGACCGCCGGGCGCTCGGCGCCGGCCCGCAGCTCCAGCGCCTGGCGGAGCGCGCGCACGAGGCGTGGCGCCTCCGGCTTGTCGGCCTTGTTGACGCAGAACACGTCGGCCACCTCCATCAGCCCGGCCTTCATCGCCTGCACGGCGTCCCCGGACTCCGGCACGAGCACGACCAGCGTCGTGTCGGTCGCCTCGGCCACGTCGATCTCGCCCTGCCCCACGCCCACCGTCTCGACCAGCACCACCCCGAAGCCCGCCGCGTCGAGCACGTCGCACGCCGCCTCGGTGGCCTCGCTCAGCCCCCCCAGCGCGCCCCGCGCCGCCAGCGACCGCACGAACACGCCGTCGTCCTCCGCGTGCCGGTCCATCCGGACGCGGTCGCCCAGCAGCGCCCCGCCCGTGAACGGGCTCGATGGATCGACCGCCACCACCGCCACGCGCTCGCCGCGCTGGCGGAAGGCCTCCACCAGCCGGTCGGTCAGCGTCGACTTGCCGGCGCCGGGAGGGCCCGTGATCCCGATCCGCCACGCGCGCCCGGTGTGCGGGTAGAGCGCGTCGACGAGCGCCTCGGCGCCCGGGAGGCCGTTTTCGACGGCCGTCAGCGCCCGCGCGACGGCCCGGCGCTGGCCGGCGAGGACGGAGGGGGCGAGGGCGAGGGCGTCCGGCATCTGCCCAAGATCGCCCCCCCTGCCCTACCGGGTCTGCTCGATGGAGCCCATGATGTCCGCCCCGCGCTCCGCGTCCCCCTGTGCGGCCTGCGAGTAGTGAGACACGACGGCGATGCCGCCGGCCACCGCCAGCCCGACAAGGACCACGGCGAGGACGAGGAGGAGAAGTTGTTTCTGGCCCATGGTGACGTGCGGGGGGTGAGGATGTATCTCCACCCGTGGCGTTGCTTTAACCCGGTCGCCGCACCTCTGCAAGAGCCCGCCGCACCTTGGCCTGTCCTGGGTAGGCTGGACACCCAGTTAAGAGTACCCTCTTCCGAACTGGGACCCGCCATGCCTACCCGATCCCGCCGCCACTTCTCCCGCGAGTACAAGCTCGAAGCCGTCCGCGCCGCCGAGCGCTCCAGCAACGTCTCGCAGACCGCCCGCGACCTCGGCATCAACGCCAACCTCGTCCACCGCTGGAAGCGCGAGCTCCGCAACGACGGCCACCGGGCGTTCTCCGGCAACGGCGTCCCTCGCGACGAGGAGCTCGCCCGGCTCAAGCGCGAGAACAAGCGGCTCCAAGACGAGCTCTCGATCATAAAAAAAGCGCTCGCTGGGGACCGGCCCCACGTCAGCTCCCCCTCCCGTTGAGGTACCGGATGATCGAAGAGCGGGAGGGCGCGGTCTCGGTTCGAGCGGCGTGCCGAGCGCTCGGCCTCTCGACGAGCGCGTACTACGAGTGGCGCGGCCGCAGCCCCTCGGCCCGCGAGGTCGAGGACCGTCGGCTCGCCGTCGAGGTCCGGGCCATCCATCGCGAGAGCCGCCAGACGTACGGGGCCCGACGGGTCCACGCCGAGCTCCGGGCCCGGGGCGTCGCGTGCTGCCGGCACCAGGTCGGTAGGCTCATGCGCGAGAACGGGCCCGTCGCTCGCGGTCCGAGGAGGAAACCGCCGAGGGCCACGCCGTCGATGCCGCTCACGCCGGTGGCCGACAACGTGCTCAACCGGACCTTCGAGCCCACCGCCCCGGACAGGGTCTGGACGGCCGACATCACGTACGTCCCGACCGACGAGGGCTGGCTCTACCTCGCCGTCGTCGACCTCTCCTCACGTCGGGTGGGCCGTCCGCCCGTCGCTCGGGCGCGAGATCGCCACGGCGGCGCTCGTGGCTGCCATCCGGGATCGACGTCCGGGCCCCGGTCTCATCCACCACTCCGATCAGGGGACGCAGTACACGTCGGTCGACTACCGGGCGCTCCTGCGCCGCCACGAGGTCGTCTGCTCGATGAGCCGCCGGGGGAACTGCCATGACAACGCCCCGACTGAGAGCCTCTTCGGCTCGCTCAAGACGGAGTGTGTCCGGGGCGAGCGCTTCGCGACGCACGCCGAAGCCCGGGCCGCGCTCTTCGACGACCTCGCCTTCTACAACCAGTGCCGACGCCACTCCGCGCTCGGCTATCTCTCGCCGACGGAGTACGAGCGTCGGCATCACGAGCAGCAGGCGCTCCGCCTCGCTGCGTAACCTAGGCTCCGTCACGTAAGTGGTCTAGCTTCGCGGCCCCTCCCAGCCCGCCGC
>CAYPVZ010000620.1:0-2271 GCA_964414235.1 uncultured Rhodothermales bacterium
TCCCCGGCGCGGCGCTCGCGTGTCCGGACGGGCGGGCTCAGCCCTCGGCGTCGATCTGGCCGATGTAGTGCTGGGCCCAGCCGTACCACGCCTGGCCGTCGGTGATGGCCTCGAAGGCGGCGCGAGCTTCGGCGTTGTTGCCGGCGCCCATGTGGGCAAGGCCGAGCTGGATGTAGAAGGCCGACCGGTCGGCCTGGCCCTCGCTGGCGGCGACGGCGGTCTCGGCGACCGGACCGGCGGCGGCGCCGCGGCCCATTGCGTTGAGCGCCTTGGCGTAGTAGAAGGCGACCAGGTTGGGGTCGTAGCCGTCGAGACGGGCCTGCTCCAGGAGCGTGTAGGCCTCGGAGGCCTGCTCCTCGGTGATCTCATTGCCCGAGAGCATCTCGGTGGCTTGCTGGACCTTGGTGGCCGTGGCCTGGGCGCCGGCGGCGGCGTCGGCGGCGGCCTGCGCGGCGGCGGCCTGATCCAGGACAGCGGTCACCTGGTCGAGGAGGGCCTGGGCCGTCGCCTTGATCTGGCTGGCGTTCGAGGCGTCCGAGGCCTCCGCCATGGCAATGGTCGCCTACGCCGCCGAGCGGGCATCAGCAAGCCGGCTCTGCGCGGCGATCGACTGGGCGCGGCCGAGGCTCGCGGCGGGGTAGGACGGGTTGTAGACGAGCGACTCCTCGAACTTGAGGAGGGCCGCCGGGTAGTCGCGGGCGCGGAGGAGCGTGGCGCCCTCGTCGTAGAGCACGCGGGCGCGCTCCGGGTCGAGCGTGACGGTGGTCTCGGTGGTGTCGGTCGCGATGGAGTCCGGGGTGGCCATCGGGTCGGTCTGGGCCTGGGCCGGCGCGACGACGAGGCCGAGCCCAACGAAGGCGAGGAAGGCGAAGCGGTTCATCCTGGGAGGGTGGGTGTGTCGGGGGGAGGACCGGGCTGAAAGCTACACGAAGAAGCTACAGAGGCCGTGCCAGGGGGTGAACGGCGTTCTGCAGGGGCTTCGTACGCCCTGTGCAGTCGATGTGCGTCCAGTGTGGCAGACAGGGGGCGTATGCGCACTCAGGCACAACCCCGTGCGGGCCTCGGTGCCGCTGGCGGCGTTCACCGCCAGCCCCGGGCCTAGAAGTTCGGGGCGATGCCGGCCTCCTGGCAGAAGCGGTCGATCACGTCGACGGCCTCTTCGGGGTCGTCGGTGAGCGTGAACAGGTCGGGGTCGTCGGGCGAGATGTAGCCGCCGTCCAGGAGCGTGCCCCGGATCCAGTCGATGAGGCCCTGCCAGTAGGCCGTCCCCATCAACACCACGGGGAAGCGGGCCGTCTTGCGGGTCTGGATCAGCGTGAGGCTCTCGAACAGCTCGTCCATCGTCCCGAATCCGCCCGGCAGCACGATGTAGCCCTGGGCGTACTTGACGAACATCGTCTTGCGGACGAAGAAGAACTCGAACGTGACGTCGTGCGGCGCGTCGACGTACGGGTTGACGTGCTGCTCGTGCGGCAGTGCGATGTTGAGCCCGACGGAGACGCCGCCGGCCTCGTGGGCGCCCTGGTTGGCCGCCTGCATGATGCCGGGCCCGCCGCCCGTGATGACGGCGTAGCCGCGCTCGGCGAGGGCACGCCCGATGGCCACGCCGAGCGCGTAGTACGGCGTCCCCTCCGGCGTGCGCGCCGAGCCGAAGACGGAGACGCTCGGGCCGACGTTGCCGAGCCGTTCGAACCCCTCGACGAACTCGCTCATGATGCGGAAGACACGCCACGTGTCCTTGATCCGCTGCTGCTGCCACACCTCCATCTCTCGGGGAGACATCGGCTTGTCGGCGCTGAAGGGGGTTTCGAGACGGGGGGAGTCGGACATGTCGGAGGGGAGAAACGGACGCGGCCCCCCAACCCCGAGCCTGGGGGGCCGCGAAACGATCCCGTGCACTGGCGGCACTAGCCACAGGGGCGCCGAGGCCTAGTTGTACTCGGACTGGACGCGGGCGCGGTACGCCTCGTTCGGGTAGATCGCGATCTCGACGCGGCGGTTCTCAGGCGAGGTGCCCGGGATGCCCGCGAGCGGCTCGCTTTCACCGCGGCCGTACGCGTCGAGGCGCGAGGCCGAGACGCCCTGGCCGACCAGGAAGTCCTCGACGGCGCGCGCGCGGCGCTCCGAGAGGGACTGGTTGGTGGCCGTCGAGCCGTCCGTCGAGGCGTGCCCGACGATCACGGCGTCGTGATCGGGGTAGTTGCGGAGGCTGGAGGCGAGGTCGCGGAGGTCGGCCTGGACGCCCGAGCGGAGGGTCGAGCTGTTGAGGTC
>CAYPVZ010000621.1:0-2268 GCA_964414235.1 uncultured Rhodothermales bacterium
CTCCGTCGTCCACTTCGAACGCGCCGACGTGGTCCACATGGGCGACCTCGTCTTCAACCGCCGCCAGCCGTACATCGACGGCCCGGCCGGCGCCTCGGTCGAGAACTGGATGGCGATCCTCCAGACCGTCCACGGCCGGTACTCGGACGACACGGCGTTCGTCTTCGGCCACGCGGGCGACAGCTGGCCCGTCGTCGGCACGCGCGCGGACCTGATCGCCATGCGCGACTTCCTCGACGCGTTGTACGGAGCCACCCGAGCACGCCTCGCCGACGGCCAGTCGGCCGCGCAGATGGAGGGCTTCGAGGTCCCCGGCCACGCCGAGTGGGGCCCCACCCCGATGCGCGTCATCGACCCCGTCGTCGCCGAGATCGAACGCTCCCGCTGATGTTTCCGCTTCCCGCCCCCGTCGCCGCCGCCCTGCCCGACCTGATCGCCCGCGCCCTCGCCGAGGACGTCGGCGCGGGTGACGTGACGACCGAGGCCACGATCCCCGAGACGACCCGCGCGACCGCGCGCTTCCTGCTCAAGGAGGAGGGCGTCGTCGCCGGGCTGGCGGTCGCCGAGCGCGTGTTCGCCGCCGTCGGCCCGGACCTCGTCGTGACCTGGACGGCCGCCGACGGCGACAGACTGCCTGCGGGCACGACGTTTGGAGCCGTCGCCGGCTCGGCGCGGTCGATCCTCGTCGCCGAGCGGCTGGCGCTGAACCTGATGCAGCGGATGGGCGGCATCGCGACGGCGGCGGCCCGCATGGCCGAGGCCGCCCGGCCGGCCGTCGTGCTCGACACACGCAAGACAGCGCCCGGCCTCCGCGCACTCGACAAATGGGCCGTCGCGCTCGGCGGCGCGCAGAACCACCGCGTCGGCCTCTTCGACATGGTTCTCGTCAAGGACAACCACATCGCGGCGGCCGGCGGCATCCGCGAGGCCATCGACGCTGTCGGCCGCTTTACGCACGAGCGCGGGCTGGACGTGCCCGTCGAGGTCGAGGCCCGCACGCTCGACGAGGTCGACGCTGTGCTCGCGGCCGTCGCCAGCGGGGCGCGCGTCGACCGCGTCCTCCTCGACAACATGGCGCGCCGAACCGACGACGGGCTCGACGTGACGGTGCTGGAGGCGGCCGTCCGCCGCGTCGCCCGGCGAATCCAGACCGAGGCCTCCGGCAACGTCACGCTCGACACCGTCGCGCGGATCGCCGCGACCGGCGTCGACTTCATCTCGTCCGGCGCGCTGACTCACTCGGTCCGTGCGCTCGACGTGTCGCTGAAGGTGGGCCTGGAGGCGTCGTAGCCCCTCGCCCGCCGACCGCACACGGTGTACGTTGAGGCACCATGCGTGCCCTCCTCGCCCTCGCTCTCGCCCTGCTGGCGGCCCGCTCCGCCAGCGCCCAGGACCTGACGTGGACGTGGAGCCCCGAGCCACGCTGGCTCGTCGGCGTCGACGCCAACCTGCGGTTCTTCGAAGAAGGGCTCGACTACGGCGAGCGATTTGCCTACTCGACCGTCCCCGACGCCGACGTCCCGCCGGTGCTCGTCGTGTTCGACCGCGACCTCCAGTCGGCCGCCCGGGTCTTCGACTACCGCCGAGGCCTCCAGGACCTCGGCGTCGGCTCGTTCCCGGGTGCAGCCTACGACGTCTCGGACCCACAGCATCCACGCCGTCTCAACGTCGGCATCTGGGAAGACCGAAATGAGGCGACGCTCGATGGTGTCTGGCACCCGATCGAGACCGTGACCGGCGGACACGAGTACCTCGTCGTCTTCGCCAGCGACTACGACGCGACGGGCACCACCTACGCGGGCGAGACGGGCTACACGCTCGACACGTACTACGGACTGGCGGCGCGCATCGCCCCGGGGCAGTCATTCCTCCCGTACCGATCAGAGTTGCGCCTGACGCCAGCCCCGCTCCGCGATGTCGTCGCGACGGCCGTGGCGAACGGGAGCATCGGAGTCCGCTGGACGGCTGCGACCTACCTCGGTGCCGAGGCGCTCCGCGTGGTCGACGACACGACGGGTGCCGTGCTGGCGAGCGTCCCGCCTGTCGACGGCACCGCCCGAATCGACGGGCTCGACCCGACCCAGACCTACCG
Source organism: uncultured Rhodothermales bacterium (assembly GCA_964414235.1). GTDB lineage: Bacteria > Bacteroidota > Rhodothermia > Rhodothermales > Rubricoccaceae > Rubrivirga. Next base: position 2,093 of record CAYPVZ010000621.1, read on the forward strand.
CCTGCGCCTCGACCTGATCGTGGACGGCACGACGGTCGCCAGTCCGGCGGTGACGGTCCGCCCGCTCGTCTCGCGCGGCGTCGCGGCAGTCTCGTCGCTCGACCCCGGTCGCGCTGGCTCGTCGACCTACGGCGACGTCTGGGGCTACGTCGGCGCCGACGGCACTGAATACGCGC
>CAYPVZ010000622.1:0-2266 GCA_964414235.1 uncultured Rhodothermales bacterium
CCACTCGCCTGCGCTCCAGCAGTCCCGCCTGACCCTTCCTGCCCCTCCCAGCCGCTGCACCTCAATCAGCATGCTTGAGCTGTGTGAGGCGGGCACTCAGGCGCCTGCCATGCCCCCGCACAGGTGCTCGACCTGCGGACCGCGCGCGCGGGGCCGCAGCAGCCCGCCGGCAGCGCCGCGCTCGGCAGCGTGCACGAGCGCGGCGTGATCCGACAGGCGGAGGTCATTGCGAAACCAGACGACGGTGGCGGGCATGGCGACGGGCGCGGAGGAGACCGCCTACCCCGCCAGCCGTGCGCGCCGTTCCGCCAGGCGCTACGCGGCGACCTCGTCCGCCTCCAGCGTGAGGACCTCGTCGGCCGGCTGGTAGCGCTCGCCGTAAAAGTCCTTGTCGCGCCACGTGTGTACGCCCTCGTAGGTGGCGCGCATGTGGCGGAACACATCGGCGTCGGTGGTCTCGCCGTCCGGGCTCCACACCAGGATCTCCAACTCGTTCACCTCGCGCGTCGCCAGCGAGCGGCGGCGGTAGCGGACGCCCTCGGCGTGCCGGAAGCCCTCGCGGGCGTAGAACCGCTGGCGCTTGACGGTGTCGGTGTCGTCGTAGTCCGTGGGCTCGACCTCCAAGAGGATCGGCTTGCCCTTGGCCTTCAGGACGTCGAGCAGCCGCTTTCCGAGGCCCTGCCCGCGCGCCTCGGCGGCGACGAGGAGGTAGTCGACGAAGACGAACTCGCGGCCCTCGACGTAGAGCAGGACGTGATGCTCGCCGTGGTCGACGTTGTAGACGTCGGACCGTTCGTCGAGCAGCGCCTCGACGTGCGAGCGCGACTTCATCTCTTCGACCGGGAAGTACCGGTTCAGCTTCTCGTACCAGTTCATGGGGACTGTCCAGGGGGGAGGGAAGCCTACCCGCGTCTCCGCGTGCCGTTGTGACGGCGCGGTGAACCCTGGGACAAAGCCCCGTGCCCGTGCGACTGGCGGCCGTCGTCAGGCGCCGACGCGGAGCACCTCGATGAGGACGGCCGCGAAGTGGCACACGCTGCCCGCGAGCACGAACCCGTGCCAGACGGCGTGCGCGAACCGGCGCCGGCTGAGGTAGAAGATCGTCCCCGCCGTGTACGCCAGCCCGCCGCCGACGAGCCACGCCAGCGTCGAACCCGGCAACTCCGCCCGGAGCGGGCCCGTCGCGACGACGACCAGCCACCCCATGGCGATGTAGACGAGCGTCGAGACCAGCTTGAAGCGGCCGGTGAAGAACAGCTTGAACACGATGCCGGCGACGGCCAGGGCCCAGATGGCGCCGAAGAGCGACCACCCCCACGGCCCACGGAGGCCGCCGATCAGGAACGGCGTATACGTCCCGGCGATCAGACCGAAGATGGCGCAGTGGTCGAACGTCTTCAGCCGCGTCTTGGCCGCCGCGAACGGGATCGCGTGGTAGAGCGTCGAGGCCGTGTAGAGCAGGACGAGCGTGCCGACGAAGATCGAGGAGCCGACGATGGTCCAGGCGTCGCCCGTCAGCGCCGCCAGCGTGACGAGGACAGCGCCGGCGCCGACGCTGAGGAGCATCCCGAGCCCGTGCGTGACGGCGCTGGCGATCTCTTCGGGCACCGAGTAGGAGGTCAGGCGAGCGTCCATGGCAGCGAGAGGCGGGAGTGGAGGGTAACGGTGTTCACCGTCCATTGTGGCGCGTGCGCCGAGAATTCAGGTCGTGGTGGATCGGTCCGCGACGGGCGCCCAGACGGGTTCGTCGACGCCGGCCTGGTGGTTGAGCCAGCGCGAGAGCGTGAACAGCAGATCCGAGAGCCGGTTGAGGTAGTGGAGCGCGTCGGCTGAGACTTCTTCCCGCGCGGCCGTCTCGACGACGTGGCGCTCGGCACGGCGCGCGATCGTCCGCGCGAGGTGGACGGCGGCCGCGGCGGGCGTGCCGCCAGGCAGGACGAAGTGCTTGAGCGGCGTCAGGTCGGCCGTGAGCGCGTCGATCTCGGCTTCGAGATGGGACACGTGGCTGGCCTCGATGCGCGGGACCGGGTAGGTCGTCTCGCCGGGCGTGGCGAGGTCGCCGCCCAGGACGAACAGCTCGTTCTGGAGCCGTCCGAGGAGCGCGTCGGCGCGGAGGTCGGCGCCCGACGGTGCGCCGCTGGCGGCCGCCGCCAGCGCGGCCCGGGCCATGCCGAGCGCGGCGTTCGCCTCGTCGACCGTTCCGTAAGCCGCGATGCGCGGGTGGCTCTTGGCGACGCGCCCGCCGCCGAAGAGCGCCGTCGTTCCA
>CAYPVZ010000623.1:0-2266 GCA_964414235.1 uncultured Rhodothermales bacterium
GGCGGGGCAGCCCGCCGAACGCGTCCTCGTCGTCACCGGCTTCATCGGCTCCACGGCGACCGGCGTCACGACAACGCTCGGCCGCTCGGGCTCGGACTACACGGCGACGATCCTCGCCGAGGCGCTCGGCGCCGCCGAGTGCGTCATCTGGACCGACGTGGCCGGCGTCTACACGGCCGACCCGCGGCTCGTGCCCGAGGCCGTCCCGCTGCCGCGCCTGAGCTACCGCGAGGCCGCCGAGCTGGCCTACTTCGGCGCCAAGGTGCTCCACCCGCGGACCATGCTCCCAGTGGAGCGCGCCGGCATCCCGCTCCGCATCCTCAGCACGCTCGACCCCGACGAGCCCGGCACGCTGATCTCCAACGAGACCGACGCGCTCGACCTCCGCGTCAAGGCGCTCTCGGCGGTCCGCGACGTGGCCATCGTGATGATGGAGGGTGGCGGCATCCAGGCCGTCCTCGGGGTCGGCGCGCGGATGTTCGAGGCGCTCTCGGGCGCCGGCGTCAACGTGCAGATGACGAGTCAGGCGTCGGCCGAGCAGAGCGTCTGCTTCGTCGTCGACGGGGCTGACGCCGAGGCGGCCGTCGCGGCGCTCCAGGCGGCGTTCGCCCCCGAATTGGCCCGCGGCGACCTTCGCTCGATCTACGCCATTCCCGGCTGCGCCGTCATCTCGGCCGTTGGCGAGGGGATGCGGCACTCGCCCGGGCTGGCGGGCCGGCTGTTCGCCACGCTGGGGCGGGCCGGCGTCAACGTGCTGGCCATCGCGCAGGGCGCGGCCGAGACCAACATTTCGCTCGTCGTCCGCCAGCAGGACGTCCGACCGGCCCTCGGCGCGCTGCACGAGGCGTTCGCGCTGCGCCGCACACGTGTCCACGTCGTCGTCATCGGAACTGGGACGGTCGGGCGGACGCTCGTCGACATCCTGGCCGAGCACGCGCCGATCCTGATGGAGAAGGACCGCATCCACCTCCGCCTCGTCGGGCTGGCGAACTCGCGACGCATGGCCTGGGACGAGGCCGGCCTCCCGCTGGCGCTCGACGTCCTCGACGGCGCGGACGCAGCCGACCTCGACGCGCTCGACGAGAAGCTGCTCGGCGGTGGCCTCGAACGGCGCATCGTGGTCGACGCGACCGCATCGGAGGCCGTAGCCCGGCGCTACGTCAAGTGGCTCGAAGCCGGCGTCGGCGTCGTCACGCCCAACAAGAAGGCGAACACGCTCGACATGGCGTACTACCGCCAGCTGCGCGAGGCCGCCGGCCGCCGCGAGGTGAGCTACCACTACGAGACGACGGTCATGGCCGGCCTTCCGGTCGTGTTCACCGTCCGCGACCTCCTCCGCTCGGGCGACCGGATCGACCATGTCGAGGGCGTCTTTTCGGGCACGCTGGCGTTCCTGTTCAACCGGCTCGCCGAGGGCGCGGCGTTCTCCGAGGCCGTCCGCGAGGCCAAGGCGCGCGGCCTGACGGAGCCCGACCCGCGCGACGACCTCACGGGCGAGGACGTGGCGCGCAAGCTGCTCATCCTGGCCCGCGAGACCGGCCGCGAGGTCGAGCGGGCCGACCTGGCCGTCGAGTCGCTCGTGCCCGCCGAGCTGGCGGACGTCTCGGTCGACGCGTTCATGCACGGGCTGGACGCGCTCGACGCGGCGTGGGCCGAGCGCGTGGCGGCGGCCGACGCCGACGGCAAGCGGCTCGCCTACGTCGGCCAGATCACGGGGGACGGGCTGAGCGTCGGCGTCCGCGCCGTCGACCGGACCTCGCCGTTCGGCGGCTCGCGCGGGACCGACAACGTGATCCTCATCCAGTCGGCGCGCTACCACGAGACGCCGCTCGTCGTCCAGGGCCCCGGCGCTGGCCCCGAGGTGACGGCGGCCGGCCTGCTGGCGGACCTCGTGAAGGCCGCCGAACTCATGCCCTGACCTCCCGTAGCGCCGTCCGTCGCTCCTAGCCTTTCCGATCCCTGTGCCCGACTCCGCTCTCGCCTTCGGCCCGGCGTCCCTCTCCAACCTCGGCCCCGGCTTCGACGCGCTCGGCCTGTGCCTGACCGGCCTCGGCGACCGCGTCGAGGCCCGGCGCACGGAGGAGTCCGGCGTCACGATCGCCGGCCCGCCGTCGGTCCCGACCGATCCCGAGGCGAACACGGCCGGGCGCGCGGCGCTCCACGTGCTCCGCCAGTCGGGCGCCGAGGGCGGGCTGGCGCTCCGCATCGAGAAGGGCGTGCCGCTGGGGTCGGGCGGATCGCGTCTGCTGCGCGGCAATGCGCCCGA
>CAYPVZ010000624.1:0-2265 GCA_964414235.1 uncultured Rhodothermales bacterium
CCTCACGGCCGGCACGGGCTGTTCCACGTCACCGGCCGTGAGGTCCTGACCGTGCTCGACTTCGCCCACGAGATCGCCCGCGCCTTCGAGCTCGACGCCTCGCTCATCACCCCCGCGACGTCCGAGGAGCTCCACCCCGGCGCGCCGCGACCGCTCCAGGGCGGCCTCCTGATCCTCCGCGCCGAGACCGAGCTGGGCTACCACCCGCGCCCGCTCCCCGAGGCGCTCCGCGAGGTCCGCCAGCGGCTGGCGACGGCGCTCTAGCGGCACGCGCCCTCCCCGTTCGCGAGGCCTCGCCGGAGCCCGCTGGAGCCCGGCTGAAAAAAAGTGGCGGCGACTCCCGACAAAAGAGGCCGCCACTCCTGACACGAGTAGCGGCCTCTTTTTGCGAGGGTGCTCCGCGGGGTCAGGGGGCGTCGCTGGCGGGGACGAACAAGATCTGCTCGGCCGGGCCCGCCGTGGGCTCGACGACGAGGTAGACGCCGTCGCGGCGCACGACGGACGCGCCCATGAGGTAGCGCTCCAGCTCCACCTGCCCGTTCATGCAGGCGCGCCTCGTGCAGCCCATCGGCTCCTGGACCGTCAGGACGCTGTCCTGCATCGTGAACTGGCCGGAGCACAGGTTGCACGAGGAGAGGTTGAGTGTGCCGTCGGCGTTGAACGTCACCTGGTCGCCGTCGCCGCGGAGGACGCCGCTGTCGGCGAGGACGATGCGTTCGAGGGTCCAGGAGGTGCCGGGGAGGGCGGCGGCCATGCCCGCGGGCGGCGCGGAGGCGCAGCCGGCGACGGCGAGAAGGGCGACGAGAGGGAGGGGGATACGCACGGGTGCGAGGGGGGGACGGAGGAAGCTACGGGCCGGCACGGAGCGAGGGCATCGCGAACGCACGGCCGCTTCCCGGAACGCGCGAGGCGCCTCGCTAGCTTGTGGCCGACTCGCTCTCTTCTCCGCCCATGATCGACCTCGACCTCCTCCGCGACGACCCCGACCGCGTCCGCCGCTCGATGGACGCGAAGAGGTACCCCTCGACCGAGGCCGTCGACCGCGCGCTCGACGCCGACCGCCAGCGGCGCGAGGCCGTGACGGAGCTCCAGGCGCTCCAGCGCCGCCAGGGCGAGCTGGGCCGCGAGATCGGTCCGCTCATGAAGGCCGGCCGCCGCGACGAGGCCGCCCCGCTCGTCGAGCAGTCGAACGCGATCAAGGAGCAGGCGAAGACGCTGGAGGCGTCGGTCCGCGACCTCGACGCCGCGCTGCGCACCGCGCTGCTGGAGATCCCCAACACGATCCACGAGAGCACGCCCGTCGGCGACGAAAGCGCCAACGTGGTGGCCTTCGAATGGGGCGACCCGCCGACGTTCGACTTCGAGGCGCTCCCCCACTGGGAGCTAGCGGAGCGCCACGGGCTGGTGGACTTCGAGCGCGGGGCGAAGGTGACCGGCGCGGGCTTCCCGTTCTACGTCGGCAAGGGCGCGCGCCTGCAGCGGGCGCTCATCGGCCTGTTCCTGGATCTGGCGGGCGACGCCGGCTACACCGAGGTCGAGGCGCCGGTGCTCGTCAACGAGGCTTCCGGCATCGGCACGGGCCAACTGCCGGACAAGGAGGGGCAGATGTACAGCGTACCGGCGGACATCAACGGCGACGCAAAGAGGCTCGCTCATCAGATCTGGCAGCATGCTAACAACAGCGACTCTGGTAGAGCGCAGGTAGAAGCACTTGGCTTGAGCGAGGACGACTATGTCGCTTACGAGCTTGACCGACTCTCATTCGATCCAACACGTAGACAGTCAGACCTCTACCTCGTCCCGACGGCGGAAGTCCCGCTCACCAACTACTACCGCGACGAGATCTTGGCACCGGACGCCCTGCCCGTCAAGTTCTGCGGCTACACGCCGTGCTTCCGCCGCGAGGCCGGCAGCTACGGCAAGGACGTCCGCGGGCTCAACCGGCTCCACCAGTTCGACAAGGTCGAGCTGGTCCGCTTCGTCCGCCCCGAGGAGAGCTACGCCCACCTCGAAGAGCTCCGCGAGGACGCCGAGCGGGCCGTGCAGGCGCTGGGCCTCCCCTACCGCCGCCTCGTGCTGGCCTCGGGTGACCTCGGCGTGACGCAGGCCAAGACGTACGACCTGGAGGTCTGGAGCGCGGGCCAGGGCCGCTGGCTGGAGGTCTCGTCGATCTCCAACTTCGAGGCCTACCAGGCTCGGCGCGCGAACGTCCGCTTCCGGCCGGCCGAGGGCGAGAAGCCGCAGTTCGTGCACACGCTCAACGGT
>CAYPVZ010000625.1:0-2263 GCA_964414235.1 uncultured Rhodothermales bacterium
TCGAGGACCCGACGGACGCGCTCCGCGAGGTGACGCTCCGGCCGCCGTCGCCGAACCCGGCGCGCGGCCCGATCGTGCTGCGGTGGGGCCTCCCGACGTCCGGTCGCGCGACGCTCCGCGTGTTCGACCTGCTCGGCCGCGAGGTCGCCGTGCTGGCACCCGAGGCGACGGTCGCCGAAGGCTGGCAGCGGACCGACTGGACGCCCGACCTCGCCAGCGGCGTCTACGTCGTTCGGCTCGACGCCGAGGTCGGCGGGCGGATGGAGACGCGGACGCGGCGCCTCGTCGTGATCCGATAAGAACCGACTCCCCCGCTGGCGGCACGCGCCGCCAGCGGGTCAGGCCGGGAGGGCCGCCAGCCGGGCGGCGGCGGCCTTCGTGCGCGGGTCGTCGGCGCCGAGGCTGGCGCGGAGGGCGCGTGCGCTGGCGCGGAGGAGCGGCGCGGCCTCTGAAACACGGCCCTGCTGGCGGAGCGCGTCGCCGAGGAGGCTCCGGGCGATGGCGCGGTCCGGGTGGTCGTCCGGTAGCGTGGCGTCGAGGGTCGGGAGCGCGGCGCGAACGAGGGCCTCGGCGGTGCGGGCGTCGCCCTCGTCGAGGCGGGCGGCGGCCAGGGGGAGGCGGGCCCGCGCCGTCCGCGCGTTGCCCGGTCCGAAGGCGGCCTCGAAGACGGCGGCGGCGCGGCGCGCGGCAGCCTCGGCCTCGTCCATCCGGCCCTCCTGGACGAGCGTCCAGGCGAGGTTGTGGAGCGGGTAGCCGACGTCCGGGTGGTCTTCGTAGCCCGCGCCGTAGGCCGTCCCGTAGATCGCCGCCGACTCGCGGAGGGCAGCCTCGGCCTCGGCCGTGCGCCCCAGGCTGCCCAGCGTCGCGCCCAGGTTGCTGAGGGCGAAGGCGAGGTCCGGGTGGTGGTCGCCGTGGGCGCGGCGGGCGCGGTCGACGCCCTCAAGCTGGAACGTGGCGGCCTCGGCGGTGCGCCCCTCGTCGGCGTAGAGCGAGCCGAGGTTGGCGAGCGCGTCGGCGAGCGAGTTGTCGTCGCCGGGGTGGTAGCGGCGGAGCGCGGCGAGCTGGCGGTCGAGGAGCGCGATGCCGGCATCCGTCTCGCCCGAGTCGAAGAGCGCGAGGCCCAGGTTGCCCATCTGCGTGATCAGGTCGCGGCTGTCTGGGGGCAGCGTTGCCTCGTCGATGGCGAACGCCTGGCGCCAGCTGACCGCCGCCGCATCGATGTCGCCTTGCTCGTAGGCCGATTGGCCGAGGTTGTTGAGAATCTCGGAGACCTCCTTGCTCCGTGCGCCGTGGACGCGACGCGCCGTCGCCAGCGCGAGCCCGAGGAGCGAATCGGCCTCTGCGTACTCACCACGCTCGACGAGCAGCCGGGCGAGGCTGTTCTGGACGTCGGCGGCCTCGGTGCTGGTGGCGCCGTGGAGGCCCGTCTGGAGCGCGAGGGCGCGTCGAAGCTGGGTGCTCGCCGCGTCGTAGAGGCCCAGTCCGCGGTACGTCACGCCGAGCGTGGTGCGGAGGACGGCTTCGTCGTCGGGCGTCTCTCCGGCCGTGTCGAGCGCGGCGGCGGCGCGGTCGAGCAGCGTCGCTACGCGGACGTCGTGGCCGTCGACCTCCGGGTTGGGCGCGTTGAACACGTCCACGAGGAACTGGCGGACGGTCTCGGAGCGGACCGCCTCGGCGCGCGCCTGCCGGGCCTGTGCGAGCGCGACGCCCGCGCCCACCGCCAGCGCCAGCACGGCGAGCGAGCCGGACACCACGGGCACGCGGTTCCGCCGGACGAACCGGCGCGCGCGGTACGCCGCCGTCGCGGGCCGTGCGAGGACCGGCAGACCGTCCAGCCAGCGGCGGAGGTCGTCGGCGAAGGCGGCGGCGCTGGCGTAGCGCCGGGCCGGCTCGGGGTCGAGCGCCTTCAGGAGGATCACGTCGAGGTCGCCGCGGAGCGCACGGGTGCGGTCTGCCGGAGCCACCTCGCTCGGCAGGCGCGGCGCGGTGCCTTTGGCCTGCTCGTACGCCGCGGCGGACGACGTGCCGGGGTCGTGCGGCTGGGCGCCCGTGAGGGTTTCGTACAGCAGCCCGCCCAGGCCGTACACGTCGGTCGCGGCCGTGACCTCGCGGCCCGCCAGCTGCTCGGGCGCGGCGTAGGCCGCTGTGTAGGCGTAGCCGCCCGGCTGCGTCGCCACCTCGCCCTCGGGGTCGCCGAGGAGCTTGGCGATGCCGAAGTCGAGGACGACCGCGCGCGGCCCGTTGGCTGCGCCGACCTCACGGT
>CAYPVZ010000626.1:0-2262 GCA_964414235.1 uncultured Rhodothermales bacterium
GATCGAGACGTCCGGGCCGCCCATGGCGACGCAGCGGGGCTGCGGCGAGCCCGCGGCCGGCCTCGAACGCACCGTCACGGGCGCCTTCTCCCACGTCGCGCACGTCCGCGTGAGCGGCCCCGGCACGCCCGGCGACCGCCTCGCGCTCGTCGACTCGGCCGGTGCCGAGAGGCTCGTCTTCCGCCGCCACGAGCCCTACCCCGTCGACCTCGGCGCGCTCCGCCGGGGCCGCTGGCGGTTCCACTCGGCCGAGAACCCCTACGCCCCGCCCGCCACCGGCGTCGAGGTCGCCTTCGCCGACTCGACGTTCGAGGCCACCCACGGCTGCTACCGCCAGCACGGCACCTACACCGTCGACGGCGACAACCTCTCGATCCCGATGCAGTCCGGCGACGCGGACGGCTGCTCGGAGGCCGAGGCGAGCGCCGCTTACGCCGTCCCGATCTCCTCCGGCAAGCTCTCCGTGACGGCCGACCGGCTCGTGCTCTACGACGAGAACGGCACCGCGACCGTCTTCACGCGCCCGTAGCCCCCGCCTCGGCGCCAAGGCGGCCACGACCGGCCCCATCCACACGTCGACGGCCCGAAAACGGGCTCCGACCGCCCAGAAATGAGCTTCGACCTGGTCGACGTGGAGATTCTACCCGTCGGAGTCCAGCTCCCGATGGTCGACGTGGAGATTCTACTCGTCGACGCGAGGTTCGGGGCGGTCGGAGGGCAGATCGGCCCGGTCGGAGGCCGGGTTCCGGCGGTCGACGGCCAGATCCGGCCGGTCGGCGCGCTGAGGCCTGTCGGCCCGCCTCGGGGCCGAGGCGGCCGGGGTCAGTGGCCGCCCGCCAGCGCGAGGGCGCCCGGCTTGTCGTGGACCGCGAGCCGGTCGAAGAGCGACTGGCTCTGCTCGTTGAGGCCCACGATCTCCACCGCGACGCCGCGACGCCGGAAGCGGAGCACGGCCCGGTCGATGGCGTCGACCGCCGAGCCGTCCCAGACGTGCGCCGCCGAGAGATCGAGCACCACGAGGTCCACGTCCTCGGTGAAGTCGAACGTGTTGAGGAAGCCCTGGACGGTCACGAAGAAGAGCGAGCCCGTGACGACGTAGGTGTGCGTCCGCCCGGCCGGGCCGTGCGTCTCCTGGACCTCCATGAAGGCGTGGTTGGCCACCTGGCGGGCGAAGAACAGCGCGCTCAGGATCACGCCCGCGAGCACGCCGATCGACAGGTCGTGCGTGATGACCACGGCGGCGACGGTCACCAGCATCACGAACGACTCGGACTTGGGCGCCCGCACCATCGCCGGCAGCGACCGCCAGTCGAACGTGCCGACCGACACCATCACCATGACGGCCACGAGCGCGCCCATCGGGATGAGCACGAGCCAGTCGGAGAGCACCAGGATGAACAGCAGAAGGAACGCGCCGGCCGAGAACGTCGAGAGCCGCCCGCGCCCGCCGCTCGACACGTTGATGACCGACTGGCCGATCATGGCGCAGCCGGCCATCCCGCCGAAGAAGCCCGTGATGACGTTGGCGATGCCCTGGCCGCGCGCCTCGCGGTTCTTGTCGGAGTCCGTGTCGGTCCGCTCGTCCACGATGGCCGCCGTCAGGAGCGACTCGATGAGGCCGACGAGCGCGAGCGCGAACGAGACCGGGAAAATGATCGAGAGCGTCTCCCAGGTCAGCGGGACCGAGGGGAGCGCGAAGAACGGGAGCGTCGTCGGCAGCGCGCCCATGTCGCCGACCGTGTTCAGCCCGCGCTCGCCGATCATCAGGCTCACCAGCGTCAGCACGACGATGGCGACGAGCGGCGACGGGACGGCGGTCGTCAGCCGCGGCAGGCCGTAGATGATGGCCAGCCCGGCGGCGACGAAGGCGATCATGAGCGCCCCCTGCCCCACGAACTGCGGCAGCTGCGCCAGGAAGATGAGGATGGCGAGCGCGTTCACGAACCCCGTCATGACGGCCTTCGGGACGAACTTCATGGCCCGCCCGAGCCGGAAGGCGCCGAAGGCGAACTGGATGACGCCGGTCAGGATGGTCGCCGCGAAGAGGTAGTTGAGGCCGTGGTCGCGCACGAGCGTGACCATGAGCAGCGCCATCGCGCCGGTCGCCGCCGAGATCATGCCGGGCCGGCCGCCCACGAACGACGTGGTGACGGCGATCACGAACGAGGCGTAGAGCCCGACCTTCGGGTCGACGCCGGCGATGATGGAGAAGGCGATGGCCTCGGGGATGAGGGCCAGCGCCACGACGACGCCCGCCAGCAG
>CAYPVZ010000627.1:0-2262 GCA_964414235.1 uncultured Rhodothermales bacterium
CCCCTCCCCTCGCGCCCCGCCGCATCCCCGTCCGACCGGCGGGCGTAGTCGGCGGCACGACGCTACCGATTTCCTCATGGACGACACCCAGACCCTCCCGGCCGTCGACGCCGCCAGCGCGGAGCCCATCGACGACCTCGCCGGCCTCACGCCCCGCCAGATCGTTGCCGAGCTCGACAAGTACATCGTCGGGCAGGACGACGCCAAACGGTCCGTCGCCATCGCGCTCCGCAACCGCTGGCGGCGGCTCCACGCCGAGGACGCGCTCCGCGACGAGATCACGCCGGCCAACATCATCATGATCGGGCCGACGGGCGTCGGCAAGACCGAGATCGCCCGGCGGCTGGCGAAGCTGACCGGCGCGCCGTTCGTCAAGGTCGAGGCGACCAAGTTCACCGAGGTCGGCTACGTCGGCCGCGACGTCGAGTCGATGATCCGCGACCTCGTGGACCTCGCCGTGACCCAGGCCCGCGACGCGCAGGTCGAGCGCGTCCAGGCGCCGGCCAAGGAGCGCGCCGAGGACCGGCTGCTCGACATCCTCGTCCCGCCCTCGAAGCCCAAGGCGGGGCCCGGCTTCGGCTTCCCGCTCGGCGGCCAGCAGGCGGCGACAGCCACGCCGGCCGAGACCGAGGAGGAGGAGCACCGCCAGCGCACGCGCGAGCGGTTCCGCGAGTGGCTCCACGAGGGCAAGCTCGACGACCGCGAGGTCGAGATCGACGTCACGCTCGACCGGACGACCAACCTCCAGATGTTCGGCCCGATGGGGCTCGAAGAGATGGGGATCAACCTCCAGGAGATGCTCGGCGGCATGGGCAAGCAGCGCAAGAAGCGCCGCGTGAAGGTGCCCGAGGCCCTCGAGCTGCTCGCCCAGGAGGAGGCCCAGAAGCTCATCGACGGCGAGACGGCCAAGGAGGACGCGCTCAAGCGCGTCGAGCAGGCCGGCATCGTGTTCATCGACGAGATCGACAAGGTCGCCGGCCGCCAGTCGGCCGCGGGCGGGGCGGGCTCCGGGCCGGACGTCAGCCGCGAGGGCGTCCAGCGCGACCTCCTGCCCATCGTCGAGGGCTCGACGGTGATGACCAAGCACGGCTCGGTCAAGACCGACCACATCCTGTTCATCGCCTCCGGCGCCTTCCACGTCTCGAAGCCGTCCGACCTGATCCCCGAGCTCCAGGGCCGCTTCCCGATCCGCGTCGAGCTGGGGTCGCTCTCCGAGGATGACTTCGTTCAGATCCTGACGGCGCCGGAGAACGCGCTGCTGAAGCAGTACGCGGCCATGTTCGGCGCCGAGGGCGTCACGCTCACGTTCACCGACGACGCGGTCCGCGCCATCGCGCAGACGGCGGCGCACGTGAACGAGGAGGTCGAGAACATCGGCGCGCGGCGGCTGCACACCATCCTGACGACCCTGCTCGAAGACCTCCTCTTCGAGGTCCCCGACGGCCCGCACGGCGACGCCATCGAGATCACGGCCGCCGACGTCGACGGCAAGCTGGCGGGCGTGGTGAAGAACCGCGACCTCAGCCAGTACATCCTGTAGGATGGGGGGCGGGATCCTCCGGGCGTCGGCGCCGCGCGCCGGCGTCCCGTTCGGTCTCCGCCCCGGGGCCCCGCGCGCGGAGCGCGGCCGCCAGCCCGCATGAGCCGGCGGCACGAGCTGGCCGCGCGGCTGCGGGCGCTGAGCCGGGGCCGGTCCGCCCGCCAGGTGCTCACGCTGGTGAGCGGCGCGACGGCGGCGCAGGGGCTCCTGTTCGCGGCGCGGCCGGTCCTCACGCGGCTCTACACGCCCGAGGCGTTCGGGCTGCTCGGCGTGTTCGTGGCGCCGGTCTTTCTCGTGGCGACGCTGGCCACGCTGCGCTACGACGACGCCATCGCCGTCCCCCGAGCCCCGCGCGACGGGGCCGGCGTGTTCGTGCTCGCGGCGGTAGCCTCGGTCGTCCTCGGCGCGCTGCTCGCCCTCGCCCTGCCCGCCCGCCACGCGCTGGCGGACGCCCTCGGGACGCCCGAGCTGGCCCCCTTCCTCGTCCTGGCCCCGCCCGTGGCGGCGCTGCTCGGCGTGGCCGCCGCGGCGCGGACCTGGCTCTCCCGCGCCGAGCGGTACCCCGCGATATCGGCCGCGGCGATGGCGCAGGCCGTCGTCGTGGGGGCGGTGCAGGTGGGGCTGGCGGGCTCGGGCGCGTGGGGGCTGGTGGCCGGGACCGCCGCGGGCGTGCTCGCGCTGGCCGCCGTCCTCGTCAACCGCCCCTCGCCCGTCGCCGGCAA
>CAYPVZ010000628.1:0-2259 GCA_964414235.1 uncultured Rhodothermales bacterium
GACCAGCTGGCAGCCGATGAGCTCGCCCGTGTCCGTCCGGACGGCGTGAACGCGCCCCCGGTCGTCCGTCTCGATGCCCGTCGCCCGCTCGGCGCGGACGAGCACGCCAGCCGCCTGGACGGCCTCGTTCATCAGGTCGCTCGCTTCGCACGCGATGGTGTTGCCGAGGACGCGGCCTTCGGGATCGAGGATCGTCACCCGGATCCCGCGGTCGCGCAGCGCCTCGGCCATCTCCAGGCCGATGTATCCGCCGCCGACCACCACGGCATGGCGGACCGGTTCGGTCTCCAGCCAGCGCCGCAGGTGATGCGTGTCCTCCAGGTCTCGGATCGTGTAGACACCGGCCGCGTCCTCGCCCTCGACGCCGAGCCGACGCGCGCGGGCGCCCGTCGCCAGGATGATGCGGTCGAACGTCTCCTCGCGCGTCGCGCCGAAGTCGAGCGCGTCGATGGTGAGTCGGCCGCGGCGCGGGTCGAGCGCCGTGACGCGCTGGCGGAGCCGGACTTCGATGCCCTTCTTGGATTCGAGCGCCTCGGGCGGCACGACCACGAGGTCCGCGCGCTCGTCGAGTCGGCCCGCCAGCCAGTACGGGATCTCGCACGTCCCGACCGAAACGTGGCGGCCCTCTTCGAACAGGACGACCTCGGCATCCGGCGCGCGACGCTTGGCCTCGGCCGCTGCCGCCGGCCCGGCCGCGATTCCTCCGATAACGGCGATCCGCATGTCAGGCGTCGGCGGCAAGCGAGTCGGTCACGGCGTCGTGGGGGTCTCCTCCGGGGTGCTCGTGGGAATCGGGTTCGAGGTGGCTGGTCACCTGCACCCGGCTGTCGGGGAAGATCGCACGCTGGCGGAGCTCGACGGCCGTCGCCCGCTCGTGGGCCTCGGTCAACTGAAGATGGTCGGGCAGCAGGAGGTGCTGCTCGATCCAGACCTGGTCGTTCACGCGGCGGTGGCGGACGTGGTGGTAGCCGTCGATGACGCCCTCCGAGACGGCGGCGTCGAGAACCTCCAGCACGCGGTCCGTCTCGTCGAGGTCGGCCGTCTCCATCAGCCCGCGGTACGCGTCGCGCAGGAGGCGCCCGCTCGTCCAGACGATGTTGGCGCCGACGAGCATGGCGACGACGGGGTCGAGCCAGACGATGCCTGTCAGCCACACGAGCAGGATGCCGACGAGGACGCCCAGGCTGGTCCACATGTCTGTCAGCACGTGGTGGCCGTTGGCAACGAGGACGAGCGCGTTCGTCCGCTTCCCGACGCGGACGAGCGCCAGCCCGAGCACGAGGTTGATGGCGCCGAGCGCACCCGTGATGAGCACGCCGACGCCGAGCTGGCGGACCTCCGGGCCGCGGACCAGGTCCGCGACCGCCGTCCACACGATGGCGATGGCGGCGATGAGGATGAACGCCCCTTCGACGCCCGACGAGAAGTACGCGATCTTGCCATGGCCGTACGGGTGCCGTCGGTCCGGCGGCTGCGAGGCGTACCACAGGCTGAAGCCCGCCATCGCCGTCGCGCCGAGGTGGACGACCGATTCGAGCGCGTCGGAGAGGATCGCCGTGGAGCCGGTCAGCAGCCAGGCGGCCATCTTGCCCGCCAGCATCACGAACGCGATCACCAGGCTGGCGGTCATCGCCAGCCGCTGCTGGCGTGCGGGGTCGGCGGCGAGAGAGCCGGCGGGCTCGTCGTCCGGGGGGGGCGCGGACAAGGACATGGGCGTGGGACCCGTCCGCCAGATGCGAGTTTCCCGGCTCCCCTCTCTTGCTCCGCCCATGACCCTCGACCACATCGGCATCGCCATCGCATCGCCCGCGCAGGAGGCTCTGTTCGCGCGGCTGCTCGGCGCCGCGCCGTACAAGACCGAGATCGTCGAGCGCGAGGGCGTGCGGACCGTCTTTTTCGGCGACGGTGGCGCGTCCGGCGCCGCGCCCAAGCTGGAGCTGCTCGACGCGACGCGCGACGACTCTCCGATCGCCGGCTTCCTCGACCGACGCGGCCCGGGCCTCCACCACCTCGCCTTCGAGGTGACTGACCTGGAGGCGGAGATGGCGCACGTCCGGAGCCTGGGCCTCCGCCTCCTGGCCGACGCCCCGAAGCCCGGCGCCGATGGCAAGCAGATCGTCTTTCTCCACCCCAAGGACACGGCCGGCGTCCTCGTGGAGCTGGTCGAGAGCGTCCGCCAGCCGCCGGCGTGGGTCGACGTCGAGACGCCGCGCAGCCGGCTGGCGGTCCAGGTCAGCGGGCCCGAGGACGCGCCGCCGC
>CAYPVZ010000629.1:0-2259 GCA_964414235.1 uncultured Rhodothermales bacterium
ACCCGGCCGACGCCGAGGCGGGCCTCCGCGCGCTCCGCCAGCGCGGGCTGCGCGTCGAGGCAGTCCACGAGATCGCGGGCGGACCCGCGGCCTACCTCGCCGGCCTCGACGCCGCCCGCGCCGACGCCCTCAACGCCGTCCTTCGCCGCGACGACCTCGACGCGCTCGTCTGCCTCCGCGGCGGCTACGGCCTCCTCCGCATCCTCGACCGGATCGACTACGCCGCCGCCCGCGCGCACCCCAAGCTCGTCGTCGGGTATTCCGACATCACGGCCCTCCACCTCGCGCTCTACGCCGAGGCGGGCCTACCCGGCGTCTCCGGCCCCATGGCCGCGCCCGACTGGGGCCCCGGCCTCGACGCCGAGACCGAGGCCGATTTCTGGCGCGTCGTCGGCGGCGACGCGGACTACGACGTGCGCGGGCCCGGCGGCGAGGCGCTCGTGCCCCTGGCCGACGGCGAGGCCGAGGGCGTCCTCCTCGGCGGCAACCTCGCGCTCGTGACGGCCCTCCTCGGCACACCCTACCTGCCCGACCTGACCGGCGCGATCCTGTTCGTCGAGGACGTCGGCGAGGCGCCGTACCGGATCGACGGGATGCTCGCGCGGCTGCGACTGGCAGGCGTTCTCCAAAAACTCGGCGGGCTCGTGTTCGGGAGGTTTACCGGCGCCGACGTCGCGCCCGGGCGCCCGACGTTCACCGTCGACGAGGTGCTCGCCCAGTACGCGCCGTACGTGAATGGGCCCGTGGCGAGCGGCCTCGTCTACGGGCACGTCCCGCGCAAGAGCACGCTGCCCGTCGGCGTCCGCGCGCGGCTGACGTGCGCCGCCAGCGGGGCGCGCCTCCGCGTGCTGGAACCCGTCGCGGCCTCGGGAGATCAGGCGTAGCGAACCGAGGATGGATCTCCACACGCCCCCATCCTCCCCCCTCATGCGGCTCGCCCTCTTCGCCTCCGGTGGCGGCTCCAACGTCGGCGCCATCCTCGACGCCATCGACGCCGGGGTGCTCCACGCCGACCCGGTCCTCCTCGTGACCGACCGGCCCAGCGCGGGCGCGCTCGAACGGGCCGAGGCGCGCGGCATCGAGACCGCCGTGATCCCGCCCGGCGACGACGCGGCCGCCTTCGCGCAGGCCCTCCTCGACGCCCTCGCCCGCGCCGAGGCGGACACGATCGCGCTGGCCGGCTACCTCCGCAAGATCCCCGACCCCGTCGTCTGGGCCTACCGCCACCGCATCCTCAACGTCCACCCGTCGCTGCTGCCGGCGTTCGGCGGGCCCGGGTGGTACGGACGCAAAGTGCACCAGGGCGTGCTGGACTACGGCTGCCGCGTCTCCGGCGCGACGGTCCACCTCGTCGACAGCGAGTTCGACACCGGGCCGGTCGTCCTGCAGGAGACCGTCCCGGTCGAGCCCGGCGACACGGCCGAGACGCTGGCGGCGCGCGTGCTCGCGGTCGAGCACCGGCTGTTCCCGCACGCGCTGACGCTGCTCGCCAGCCGCCGGCTCCACGTCGACGGCCGCCGCGTCGCGATCGTCGACGCGCCTTCCCTTCCCCCCGCTCCCGACCTCCCGCCCCCCGACCTCGACCTGTGATCTCCGTCAAGGACCTCCCGCCCCCCGACGACCGCTACCCGGTCCGCCGCGCCCTCCTCTCCGTTTCCGACAAGGCCAGTCTCGACGCCTTCGGCCGTCGCCTCCACGTCCTCGGCGTCGAGCTCCTCTCGACCGGCGGCACCGCGACGGCGCTCCGCGAAGCCGGCGTGCCCGTCACCGACGTCTCGGCCGTCACCGGCTTCCCCGAGATCCTCGACGGCCGCGTCAAGAGCCTCCACCCGAAGATCCACGGCGGCATCCTCGCGCGCCGGACCGACCCCGACGACCTCGGCCAACTCGACGAGCACGGCATCGGCGCCATCGACCTCGTCGTGGTCAACCTGTACCCGTTCCGCGAGGCCACCAAAAACGGCGCGACCGACGCCGTGGCCGCCGAGAACGTCGACATCGGCGGGCCGGGCATGCTCCGGGCCGCCGCCAAGAACTTCGCCTTCGTCGCCGCCGTCGTCGACCCGGCCGACTACGACGCCGTCGCGGACGAGCTGGAGGCCAACGGCGGCGCGCTCTCGATGGCCACGCGCCGCCGGCTGGCGGGCACCGCCTTCGCGCACACGGCCGACTACGACACCGCCATCGCGGCCTTCTTCGCCGCCGAGACCGAGGCGCCAGCCAGCGCCGAGGCGCTGCCGGAGCGCTTCGGCGCTGGCT
>CAYPVZ010000630.1:0-2257 GCA_964414235.1 uncultured Rhodothermales bacterium
AGGACAAAGGACTCGCGCTCGACCTCGACGTGGCCGGCGTCCATCCCCACCTCATCGGCGATCCCGGCCGGATCCGCCAGATCCTGCTCAACCTGCTCTCGAACGCGGTCAAGTTCACCGAGCGCGGGCGGGTCCGCCTCGCGGCCCGGGTGGCCGACGGCGCGCCCGGCGACGGCGTAGCGATCCGGTTCACGGTCGAAGACACGGGCATCGGCATCGCCGAGGACAAGCTGGCGGCCATCTTCGAGCGGTTCACCCAGGCCCGTAGCGACACGACGCGCCGCTTCGGCGGGACCGGCCTCGGGCTGGCCATCGTCCGCGAGCTGACCGAGCGGCAGGGCGGCAGGGTCTCGGTCGAAAGTCAGGAGGGGCGGGGGACGACGTTCGTCGTCACGCTCCCGTTCGCCGTCGCCGAGGCTGTGCCCGAGGTGGCGGACGAGGCGGAGGCGGACCTCCACGGCGCCCGCCTCCTCCTCGTCGAAGACAACCCGCTGAACCAGTTCGTGGCGCGGCGGATGCTGGAGGGCTGGGGTGCCGAGGTCGAGGTCGCCGAGACCGGGCGCGAGGGTGTCGAGGCCGTCGAGGCCGCGTACGCGGCTGGCGCCCCGTTCGACCTCGTCCTGATGGACGTCCAGATGCCAGAGATGGATGGGTTCGAGGCCACGCGCCGCATCCGCCAGCGCCACGGCTCGGACGTCCTGCCGGTCCTCGCACTCACCGCATCGGCCCTCGTCGAGCAGCGTGACCAGATGAATGAGGCGGGCATGGACGGGCTCGTGCTCAAGCCGTTCAAGCCGGTCCACCTCCGCCGGGCCGTCGCCGCCCATCTCGGCCGTGCGTCCTCGCCCGACGCCTCGGTGGAGGTGCCCGATGCCGCCGGTCCGCTCGTCGACCTCGCCCTGCTGGAAGAGAACGTCGCCGGGGACCGCGCCTTCGTCGCGCGCCTCGTCGACCTGTTCGCGGACCTCGTGCCGGATGCCGTGCGTGCCATGGAGACCGCGCTCGCCACCGACGACCTCCCCGCGCTGGCGGCCGCCGCGCACAAGCTGAAGTCGTCCGCCGGGATCGTCGGCGTCCTGCCGCTCCACGCCCAGCTCAGCGAGATCGAGCGACTGGCCGACGAGGGCCAGACCGGCCCGCTCCCGGCCGCCGTCGAGGCCGCCGTGTCGACGGCCGCCGCCGCCGTCGACGAACTCGCTCGCCTCCGCCCCTCCTACGCTGACGTCCCATGACCTGTCTCGTCGTCGACGACGATCCCGTCGCCCGCGCGCTCGTCGAGAGCTTCGTCGGGCGCCATCCCGGGCTCACGCTTGTCGGGACCTGCACCGACGCGGTCGAGGCGGCAGGCGAACTGGCCCGCCAGCGCACGGCCGGCACGCCGGTCGGCCTCCTGTTCCTCGACGTCGAGATGCCGGAGATGACGGGTCTCGAACTGGCGGAGGCCGTCGGCGCCGGGGCGTCGGCGACGCGGCCGCAGGTCGTCCTCATCACGTCAAAGGAGGAGTACGCCCGCGAGGCGTTCGAGGTCGAGGTGACCGACTATCTCGTCAAACCGCCGACGTACGGCCGGTTCGTGAAGGCCGTCGAGCGCGTGCTCGCGCGCGCCGCCAGCGGGCCGGAGCCGGTCACGGCCGAGGACCCGAATACGCTCTTCGTCAAGGCCGACGGCCGGCTCGTGCGGATCGACCTCCGCGAGGTCGCCTGGATCGAAGCGCAGAAGGACTACGCCCTGTTCCACACCGACGCCGGCGACCGCCTCGTCCACACCACGATGAAGGCGCTCGAAGAGCGGCTGCCCGATGCGTTCGTCCGCGTCCACCGTTCCTTCCTCGTCCGGCTCGACCGGATCGGTGATGTGGAGGACACATCGCTGGTGATCGAGCGAAAAGTGATTCCGGTCGGTGCGACGTATCGAGCTCCGCTCCTGGCCCGGCTCAACACGCTCTGAGCCGTTGCCCTCAGCGCCCGTCGGTGGTTTGGAGCGGCGCTTAGATCCGAATGTCAGGAGAAGCCTGGCGCCCAACCGGATAGCCCGCCTGAGCCACGGGCGCGGTATTCGCTGAACGCTGATCACTTCTGCTCGTTTGTGACAGGAGAAAGGCAGCAGCATGTGGGCGGGCGAGGGGCGAGGCCACAGGCATGCTAGGAGCGGCGCTTTGTGACCGAATTGTGATCGGTCGGTGATCGAACTTGACCGAAGCTGATCGATTGCGATATCCTCTGGAACCGTTTCCGAACCGCCGCCCCCCTCTGCGCC
>CAYPVZ010000631.1:0-2252 GCA_964414235.1 uncultured Rhodothermales bacterium
GGGCAGCGTCGAATCGTAGACGTAGACGGTCTCCGAGACCGCCGTCCGGTCCATGGCGTCCCAGCGGAGCGTGTCGGGGAAGGGGTTGCCGAGCAGGTTCCAGCCATCGTTTACCGCCGGGTCGGGGCTGCCTCCAGCGGTATACGAGACGGAGAAGGTGAACCCGTCGTCGGCCGGGATCTCGGGACCCGTCGCGGTGAGCCGTTTGGGGAAACCGCCGTCCACAGCGCCGCCGAATGTGTCGTCCTCGAAGAGGTAGACGAAGTACCCGACGCCTCGGGACATCGCGTCGGTCTGGGAGGCCGGCGTCAGAAAGCCGTCGTCGAGCCCTCCGGCCACGGTCTCGTCGTAGCGGTAGAGGGACGGGGGCCCGGAGGGCGCGTCGGAGCCGGGGAAGCCCTGGGTCCACGTGAACCCGACGACGTCGTCGAGGGTCGTGCACGTAAGAGGGGCGGCGACCTGACGCCAGCCGATGCCCCCGCTCGTCGTCCGGACCGAGGTGACCGAGGGGGCGAGAGTGAGGTCGCTCTCCAGGCGGTACGGCACCGAGAGGGAGCCGTACGTACGGTCGGGGTAGAACGTCGGCGTGTTGTCCGCGTTGCCGCGCGGCGTGAGGTCGACGGGCGCGCTGGCGCCAGCGGCGCAGTAGCGGAAGGTGATCCGTGCCTCGCGGTCGGCGACGCCGCCGCCGACGGTGAGGTAGTACCGGGACCGCCCGGCCACCTCCGTCATCGTCGCGACGTCACGGAGCGTCCCGCCGACGCACGCGGCCATGCGGCCGCCGGCCTGGTCGGTCGCCGGGCAGGTGGGGCCCGCCGCGCCGTCGAAGGCCGCGGCCGTGAGGCTTGTGAAGGCCGTGTAGGTCCCGGCGGGCGGGTCCACGAACGCGGCACAGGTGGTCGGGCAGGCCGGCTGCGCTTGGAGCGGAGCAACGGCCAGCACGCCGAGGGCGCAGGCGAGATGGAACAGGAGGGGACGCATGGAACGCAGGGGACTACCGGACGACGGTGAGCCGGAGCACGGACCGATGCGACTCGGCGCCGGCCTCAGCAGTCAGGATCACGGCGTACGAGCCGGCGGCAAGCCCGCGCACGTCAAGGCTCGCGTCATGGAGGCCCGCTGGACGAGGCCCATCGACGATGCGCGCGACTTCTCGGCCCAGTACATCGTAGACTGCCAGCACGACGCGCGACGGGGCCGGGAGCGCGTACTGGATCGTCGACCGCTCACGGGCCGGGTTCGGCGCGCCGTGGACGATCTCGTAGATCGTAGGCAGCGCCGCGTCGGTGGCCGTGGGCGTCCGCTCGGTGAGCGCGTGCCCGTCGAAATCCAGCGGGGCGGCCGGTGAGCCGAGGACATCGGAGGCAGCGAACGCCGTCGGGAGCGCCGGCTCTGAGGCCGGACGGACGCCGTCGCCCTCGACCACGAGAGCCTCGCCGGTGCCCGACCGGACGAGCCGGAGGCGGACCGCTTCGCCGTCGTCGCCGCGGCCGTGGACCGTGAGGAAGGCGAGGTGTTCGCCGCGCCCGGTGTCGTAGACGAGGCGGGACGCACCACGGAGTTCGACCCCGTCGCCGGCCTCGGCGTACGCCGCCAATTCGAACCCGGCCGTCGAGTCGGCCGAGGGCGCCGGGAGGCCCCGGACGGCGACGACGACGCTCATCGTATGCTCGAAGGCGCCAGCCGGGAGCGTCGCACTCGCCACTGGCACGGTCGGCGCCGAGACTGGGGCGCACGCGCCGCCGGCGGGCTGGCGATTCGTCGGGTAGGCGAGCCGGCCGCCGCCCTGGACGCGGAGGAGGTAGCCCTGGCCCGGCTCCAACTCGCGGAGCGACCCGTACCACCCGTTCACCGCGTCGAAGATGGCGAAGGCATCCTGGCTTCGGATCACGTCTCCCGCCGACGGGGCCGGCGACAGGCCGTTGAGGGCTTCGTCGACCGGTGTGGCGCAACCGGGGAGGTACCCGATGTGGTTCCAGCCCGGGATGAGGGAGAGCGGCTGTGACGGATCTGGGAGCGCGGCGCCCGTCGGGCGAACCAACTCGGCCGGCCGCGACAGACGGATCTGGTACCCCCGGCCGGGGACGACCTCGGCGAGCCCGCCGGCCCACACGCCGAACGCCGCGTCGTAGGCCGCCGTCGCCGTCTCGCCCGTCGACCGCGGGCCTCGGACGAGGTCGCCGTCGGCGGCGGCCACGGGCGAGAGCACCGCCGAGAGTGCGGCGTCGGCGGGCACGAACGGGAGCGAGAAC
>CAYPVZ010000632.1:0-2251 GCA_964414235.1 uncultured Rhodothermales bacterium
CTCATGACCTCCTAGAGTAGGCTCATGACCTCCTAGAGTAGGCTCATGACCTCCTGGAGCAGGCTCACGACGTCCTGGAGTAGGCTCACGACCGTCTAGAGCAGGCTCACGACCTCGGCCTCAGAACGCCAGCTGCATCGTCTTCGGCGGGTTGAAGTACGCTGTCCCGCCGCGGACACTGGCAATCTGGCGGACCAGCTCGTCGAACGTGGCCGGCTCGCGGACGAAGTCGATCTTGGCCGCGTCGACGATGAGGAGCGGGCTTTTTCGGTAGTGGAAGAAGTACTGGTCGTAGGCCTCGACCAACTCCGCGAGGTAGCCCGGGTCCATGTTCGACTCGTAGCTCCGGCCGCGGAGCGCGACGTTGTGGAGCAGGCGGTCTACCGACGACCGGAGGTAAACGACGAGATCCGGGACCGGCGCGTTCGGCTCCATGATCCCGTACAGCGTCTCGTAGAGCCGGAGCTCGTCGCCTTCGAGCGTGACGTGGGCGAAGATCCGGTCCTTGTCGAACGTGTAGTCCGCCACGAGGTGCTGGTGGAAGAGGTCGCGCGAGGCGAGGCCCTTCTGCTGCTTGAACCGGCTGGCGAGGAAGGCCAGCTGCGTCTGGAAGGCCCAGCGGTCGCGGTCCTCGTAGAACGTGCCCAGGAACGGGTTGTCCTCGAACTCCTCCAGCACGAGCCGCCCGTCGGCGCGCTGCGCCAGCATCCGGGCCAGCGTCGACTTTCCGGCGCCGATGACGCCCTCGACGGCGACGTATCCGAGGTGGGCGGGGAGCGTGGGGGCGGGCATGGCGTCGGGGTCGGTCGCTGGAAGATCGCGCCGGTCGGCGGTCAGGGTCAGGCGTTCGGGTGACGGCGTCGCGTCAGAGGCGGAGGTCCGTCGGTTCGACGCGGCCGGCGTCGGCACAGGCTGCGAGCAGCTCAGCCACGGTCCGCCCGAGGCCCGGCACGGGCCAGCTGGCGGCGACGTCCGCCAGTGGGGCGAGGACGAACCGGCGACGGGCGAGGCCGGGGTGGGGCACGGCGAGGCCGGGCTGCTCGATCCGGGCGTCGTCGTAGAGGAGCAGGTCGAGGTCGAGCGGGCGCGGCGACCACCTCGGGGCGTCGCGGTCGCGACCGCGACGCCCCGAGGTGGTCGCCGCGCCCGCTCGACCTCGACCTGCTCCTCTACGACGACGCCCGGATCGAGCAGCCCGGCCTCGCCGTGCCCCACCCCGGCCTCGCCCGTCGCCGGTTCGTCCTCGCCCCACTGGCGGACGTCGCCGCCAGCTGGCCCGTGCCGGGCCTCGGGCGGACCGTGGCTGAGCTGCTCGCAGCCTGTGCCGACGCCGGCCGCGTCGAACCGACGGACCTCCGCCTCTGACGCGACGCCGTCACCCGAACGCCTGACCCTGACCGCCGACCGGCGCGATCTTCCAGCGACCGACCCCGACGCCATGCCCGCCCCCACGCTCCCCGCCCACCTCGGATACGTCGCCGTCGAGGGCGTCATCGGCGCCGGAAAGTCGACGCTGGCCCGGATGCTGGCGCAGCGCGCCGACGGGCGGCTCGTGCTGGAGGAGTTCGAGGACAACCCGTTCCTGGGCACGTTCTACGAGGACCGCGACCGCTGGGCCTTCCAGACGCAGCTGGCCTTCCTCGCCAGCCGGTTCAAGCAGCAGAAGGGCCTCGCCTCGCGCGACCTCTTCCACCAGCACCTCGTGGCGGACTACACGTTCGACAAGGACCGGATCTTCGCCCACGTCACGCTCGAAGGCGACGAGCTCCGGCTCTACGAGACGCTGTACGGGATCATGGAGCCGAACGCGCCGGTCCCGGATCTCGTCGTTTACCTCCGGTCGTCGGTAGACCGCCTGCTCCACAACGTCGCGCTCCGCGGCCGGAGCTACGAGTCGAACATGGACCCGGGCTACCTCGCGGAGTTGGTCGAGGCCTACGACCAGTACTTCTTCCACTACCGAAAAAGCCCGCTCCTCATCGTCGACGCGGCCAAGATCGACTTCGTCCGCGAGCCGGCCACGTTCGACGAGCTGGTCCGCCAGATTGCCAGTGTCCGCGGCGGGACAGCGTACTTCAACCCGCCGAAGACGATGCAGCTGGCGTTCTGAGGCCGAGGTCGTGAGCCTGCTCTAGACGGTCGTGAGCCTACTCCAGGACGTCGTGAGCCTGCTCCAGGAGGTCATGAGCCTACTCTAGGAGGTCATGAGCCTACTCTAGGAGGTCATGAGCCTACTCTAGGAGGTCATGAG
>CAYPVZ010000633.1:0-2242 GCA_964414235.1 uncultured Rhodothermales bacterium
CCCCCCGCCCTGCCCACCGTGGGGCCCGCCCCCGCCCGGGGGTCGCCCGGGGCGGCGGCCGCCGCCCGCGGCTGTGCCGGGCGCTACCGCATCGAGCCGTAGGCGCGGAGGACGGACCCGCTGTGCACCGCGCCGGCCGAACCGCAGAGCGTGACGCAGAGCCGGGCCACCTCTCGCACGTCGACGCCGCGCGTGCCCTCGGGCTCATCGCCGAACAGGATCATCGACGGAGCCACGGCGGCGGCCGTCACGCCGCGGTCGCGGAGCTCGGCGGCGACCGACTCGACGAGGCGGACCACGCCGGCCTTCGAGGCCGAGTACGCCGCCTGCTGGGCCACGCCCCGGTCGGCGCCCTGCCCCGAGGCGAGCGCCACGAGCCGCCCGACGCCGACCTGCGTCATCCGCCGCGCCGCCGCGCGGAAGGCGACGAAGGTGCTGGTCAGGTTGACGTCGAGGACGGCCTGCCAGTCGTCGAGCGTCGTCTCGGTGAACGGCGCGCCGGCCCACATGCCGACCGTATGGACGAGCCCGTAAGGGCCGCCGAGCTCTTCCGCGACCGTCGCCAGCGCGGCGTCCGTCGCGTCGGCGTCGGTCACGTCGGCAGTGAGCGAGAGGTCGCCAACGTCGTGCGGCTGGCGGTCGAGGCCGGCGACGCGGGCGCCGGCAGCTGCGAGGTGTTCGGCGACGACGCGACCGAGCCGGCCTGCGGCGCCAGTCACTACGACGACGCGGTCGGAGAGGTCTGGAGCAGAGGGGTCGGAGGAGGGCATGAGATCCGCAGGTGAGCCAGGAGGGGCGCGTCCCTACTCCGAGGACGTGTGGTCGTGGACGACGCGCCAGCCGTCGGGCGTCGCGGCGAGCAGCAGGGTGAAGAGGCCGCCCGGCCCCTCGCCCTCGGCGTCGTCGGCGCGCTGGAGCCGCCAGTGCCCCCAGACGAGCGCGTGCGTCGCCGAGAGCGGATGGATCGTGAGGTCCGAGAACGCGAGCTGCCCCATGGCCGCAGCGTCGGGGTAGCTCCGGACATAGCCGTAGAACGCCTCCTCCCACCCAGAACGGACGTTGCCGCCCGAGAGGAACGTGAGCGTGTCCGAGTGGGCATAGCCGTCCATGAAGCCGCGTACCGAACCGGCATTCCACGCGTCGACCTGGGCGTCGAGCGTGGCGCGGACGCCGGCACGGACGGCCTCCCTGTCGAATGAGGAGGACGCAGGCACGGTGGAGGCGCAACCGCCGAGGGCGAACGCCACCACGAGAACCAGCAGGGCGAAGCGAAGGGACATCGATCGCGGAGAGGGGATGGGTAGACTACGCACGGGCTTGCACCGTTGGGCGAAAACGACACCCGGCCCTGCACCGGGTCTTCGAGACCGGGCACCCGGAAGCTCCCTTGTCGGCTTCGAGACCCGCCGGTAGCTTCGAAGCCGTCCTGCCAGGGGCCCTCCGCGCTCCCCTAACCCACCGCCGCCCCGTATCGACGCGTTCGCTACGCCTCCGTCCGATCCTCCTCGCCGTCTGCTGAGCCCCTGCGTGGGCTCAGTCTTCGGCGTCCGTAGCCGACCGTCGTGCCCGTGCCGTCTCCGCGGCCCTCGTCGTCCCGCCGTGCCGCCGCCCTGAGCGCCCTCGCGTTCGGCGGCCTGCTCGCCCTCGCCTCCCGGCCTGACCCCGTCGTCGCCGGTGGTCACCGCGCCCGTCTGGCGGCGCCGGCCGACACCGACTCGGTCGCCGTCGTCTCCCCCGTCGGCATCGACACGACTGACGTCGATTCGGTGGCGGCCGACTCCCTCGCGGCGGACACCACCGACGCCGACTCGACGTCTCGCGCGGAGGTCTACTTCCCGACGCCCGTCTCGGGCCGGTGGCAGGCGACCGTGGCCCCACCGTGGACGCCCGGCGTACGTGGCCGCCTGGGCCAGTACTGGCGCCGCGAGGTCACGCTCGACACGACCTCCTACACCTACCGCGTCCGCGAGAGCGTGGGCGAGGACGAGGTCCGCGTTCCAAATCAGCTCACGCTGGAGGAGTTCCTGGAAGCCCGACGGACCGAGGCCCTCGGCGACCAGTTCCGGACGCTGGCCGCCCAGCGCGCCGACCGCCAGCGACTCTTCGAGCGGGCAGCGAAGGCGCCCGCCTCGGCCTCCAAGCCGACGGTCAATCTCTACACGCTCGGCAAACCCGCGATCGCCACGGTCCAGGGCAACTATCGCCTCACGGCTGAGACCGCCGACAGCGACGTCCGCCACAG
>CAYPVZ010000634.1:0-2242 GCA_964414235.1 uncultured Rhodothermales bacterium
GGGGGACGTCGATCCGGCCCGCCCGCGCGGTGCGGCGGTGACCCGGTGCGCGCCGCGCGCTCGTGTGACGCCTCCGGCGGGCGCCCGGCGGTCTACGACCGTTCGAGCAGGCCGAGCCGCTCGCGGAGCTGGGGGTGGTCGGCGAGCGCGGCGGCGGCGTCCTTCGCCGTCAGCCCGGCGTGGGCGCGGAGCGTGCGGACGGCGGCCTGCTGGGCCCGCCGGGCGGTCTCGGCCTCGCCGTCTTCCCGCGTCTGGTCCGAGCCCCGGGTCCGCGCCTCCTCGATGAGGGCCTCCGCCTCGGCGACGAGCGCCGCCGAGAGCCCGCGCGTGGCCGCCACCAGGTCGGCCTCGCTGCCGAGGCGGGCGTAGAAGTCCGCCGCCTCCTTGAGGAGGTCCTCGCGGTCGTCGGGGGTGTCGCCGACGAGGCCGAGGGAGCGGTACTCGGGGTCGCGGCGGCGGATGCGGTCGCGGAGCCGCTTGCGGTGCGCGTTGTACATCCCCTCGACGGCGGTCACCGCCGTGTCGTAGGCGGTCGTCGCCTTCCGGGCCTCGCGCTCCTCGCGGGCCTCCGTCTTGAGCGCCGCCGTCACGGCCGCGACGAGGGCGAGGCCGGCGTCGAAGTCGGCCGTGGTGAACGCCCACGGCTCGACGGAGAGGACCGCGAAGACCTCGGCGTCGTCGCGGCCGTTGGTGTAGAGGTCGCGTGCGGCGCGGAGGAGGTCGGGGATGGGGAGGGTGGAGAACGCAGGCATGACTCAGGGAGGAAGGATCCGTGCGTGGATATGGGCGGAGAGTCTGTGCCGGGAGCGAGGGGAAGTGTAGGACGCGTCGGGCCGGCTTTCAAGCCGTTCAGTCCGGCCGCCGCCGCCGAAGGGGCCGTCGGCGCGCGGGCCGGCGTTACGAACGTGCCGGTTTGCCCCATCAAAGCGCGGGTCGGGGCCATCAAAGCGCGGGTCGGGGCCATCAAAGCGCGGGGCCACCCCATCGAAGTGCGGGTTGGTGTCGGCAACGTGCGGGTCGGGCTCATCGAAGCGCGGGGCCGCCTCACCGAAGCGCGGGTCGGGCTCATCGAAGCGCGGGGCCGCCTCGTCGACGCGCGGGGCCGGATCGCGCGGGTCCCCGCGCGGGCGGCGTCGTGCCGGGCCTACCCCGCCCGCCTCGGCGCCGAGGTGAAGGGGGGCGGGGGACGCGGACGGGCTCTCGGCCCGGCGCGGACCTCTCGGCGCGGCGGCCCGTCTCAGCCGCTCGCTTCCCTCCGGACATGACGCTTCTCTCCACCCGCGCGCACGGTGCCCTCGACTACGCTACCGTCGCCGTCTTTGCCCTGGCCCCGACCACGCTCGGCCTGACCGGCTTTGCGGCGACGCTGAGCTACCTGCTGGCGGCGGCCCACCTGCTGATGACGGTGGTGACGGCGTTCCCGGCCGGCGTCGTCGCGCTCGTGCCGTTCCGGGTGCACGGCATGGTCGAGCTGGCCGTCGGGGCCGCCCTCGCCGTGCTGTCGCTGACGGCGTTCGAGGGCGTGGCGCGGACGTTCACCCTCGTCATGGGCATCGTCCTGCTGCTCGTGTGGCTGGCCACGTCGTACAAGAGCCCGCTGGCGGACTGACCGGCCAGCGGGCTCTCCGCGGTCCGGCGTGTGTCAGGCCGGCTCGGACTCGGGTTGGTCCGCCCCGGCGATCTCCTCGGGCCGTTCGCCGAGGCGGGCCATGATGAGGCTCCGCTCGGGGTGGGCCCAGGCCCACTGGCGGAAGGCGTCGACGCGGTCGAGGTCGTCGGCGCCGACGCGCTCGCGCAGGCGGTCGTCCCAGTAGCGCGTGCTCGCCTCCTGCTCGATCTGGCGCTGCCAGGCGTCGGAGAAGAGGGTCGGGAGGCGCTTCAGGAGGCCGGCGGCGAGGGTCGCGTCCCACTCGTTGCCGTCGAACCAGACGCCGCCGCAGGCGCCGCAGCGGTCGAGCCAGAAGCCGCCCTCGGCGGCCACGCGGTAGCGCCGCATGATCCGGCCGTCCTGGGGGCACAGCTTGGCCCGCTT
This sequence comes from uncultured Rhodothermales bacterium, assembly GCA_964414235.1. Taxonomy (GTDB): domain Bacteria; phylum Bacteroidota; class Rhodothermia; order Rhodothermales; family Rubricoccaceae; genus Rubrivirga. The sequence goes on from CAYPVZ010000634.1 coordinate 2,033, forward strand.
GACGTCGCCGACCTCGTCGGAGGGCGGGATCATCGCCTCGGCCTCGGGCGAGGCCTCGTGGCGGTCGCGCCAGGCGAAGTACAGGTCCGACGGGAGGAAGACGCCGTGGCCGTTGGGGCAGCGGAAGCCGCGGAGCTCGGGTTCGGCGTCGGTGGCGTCGAGGAGCGCGGCGCGCTCGAACTCGGCGTCGCAGAGGGGACAGGTCATGGG
>CAYPVZ010000635.1:0-2240 GCA_964414235.1 uncultured Rhodothermales bacterium
CCGTTTCGGGTGGGCGGTGGGCCTCCGCCTCCGTCACGGCGAAGAGACGCAGCATCCCGGCCGCCGTCGCCAGCGGGGCACCGGACGCGGGGGGCGGCGTACCAGGCTCCTTCCCTGGTCCCCTCGATGCGCGTCCTCTTCAACGGCAACGCCGGCAGCGCCGACCCGGCCCTCGACGCGCTCCGCGCGGTCCCCGGCCTCGACCTCGTCGAGTGCGAGAAGCCAGAGGACACGATCGCGGCGGCGGCGGACGCGGCGCACGCGGGCGTCGACCTCGTCGTGGCGGCGGGCGGCGACGGGACGGTCCACCTGGCGGCCAACGGGCTGCTGAAGGCAGGGACCTCGGCCGAGACGCGCCCGGCGCTCGGCATCCTGCCGCTGGGGACGGGCAACGACCTGGCGCGGACGCTGTGCCTGCCGCTGGGGACCGACCCGCTGGCGGCGCTCGACGTGCTCCGCCGGGCCGACCGCCGGGTGATCGACGCGATCCGCGTCTCGCACGACGGCGACGACGGGGAGACAGAGCACGCGATCAACGTGTGCGCGGGCGGCTTCTCGGGGGCCGTGGACGAGATCCTGACCTCGGAGCTGAAGGAGACGTGGGGGCCGCTGGCCTACCTCGTCGGCGCGGTGCAGGCGCTGCCGGACCTGGACGACTACCAGACGTGCTTTACGTGGGACGACGGGCCGGAGGAGCGCGTCCGGGCCTACAACGTGGTGGTGGCGAACGGGCGGACGGCGGGCGGCGGCAAGCCGGTCGCGCCGCGGGCGGACCTGGAGGACGGGCTGCTCGACGTGGTCGTGATCCGGGCGGACGCCGACATCGCGCGGCTGACGGCGCGGGTGCTGGCGGGGGATTACCTGGACGACGAGGACGTCCTGTTCCGGCGGGCGCGCACGCTGGCGATCCGCTCGACGCCGGGCATGTGGTTCAACGTGGACGGGGAGCTGCGGACGAACGTGCCGGTGACGTTCGAGGCGGTGCCGGGCGCGCTGCGGGCCTGCGTGGGGCCGGGGTACGAGGCGGCGGCCTGACGGGGGCGGTATATCTCGCCCCGCCGGTCGGGATCGGTCGGGGGGCGTCTACCTTGGCGCCGACCGTTCAAACCGTACGATCCCTACTGAGGTACCGAATCATGGGTGACAAGTCCCCGAAGTCCACGCAGAAGAAGGCTGGCCAGAAGGAGGTAAAGGCGACCGAGGTCAGGCGAAAGAAGAAGGCCGCGGACGACGCGAAGCGCGTGGTGCCGCCGAAGAAGTAAGGCGCGACGGCTGGTTCGACATCGGGGGCTTGGATCGCGCCGGGGTGGCGCGGGGCCCTCTTCCTCCTTTTCGGGCAGGGGTCCGACGCCCATGCTCTGGATCCTCGGTACGCTGCTCGTTCTGACGCTCGTGGCTCTCGTCGCCCTCTTCCGCGACGAGCGGAGGATCGAGGCGCCCGGGGTCGGGGCCGAGCCGGGGCGTCGCGGGACGTCGTAGGAGAACCCGGAGGACGTCAATCTCGCGGGAGCGGCAACCGGAGCTGGACTCGGAGGGTTGTACGCGGCGGTCCTGTGTGGCCCGGCCGCAGCCCGACCCGGGCGACGGGCCCCAGCCAACGACCGTGATGAGGTGGACCGAGCAGGTGCCGGCAGTGCCGGGCTTCTACTGGCAGCGGGGCTACAGCGGCACGCCCGGCCAGCTCCGCGTGGTGGAGGTGGCCGAGAGCGAGCGCTACGGCGACGGCACGCTCCACGTCTTCGTCGGCGGGTGGGAGCCGGGCCGCGACGTCCGGGCTCGCGAGTTCTCGGGGTGCGAGTGGGCGGGCCCGATCCCGCGGCCTCGCGAGCGGCTCCATCCTCCGACGCGCTCCACTTCCTAACCCGGCCATGCATCCCGAGCCTCGCTTCTCTCGCCGCGGCGACGACCTGTACCGGACGCACTGGGCCCGCGGGGCGCTCGTGGTGGAGGAGTGGGTGGACTGCGTGTGGCGTGGGGTGTCGGACGTCGATTACGTGCTGTCCAAGACGATCCCGATCTCGTCCCGGGCGGCGGCCGAGATGATCGAGCAGCGGTGCGGGCCCGGCGCTGCGGCGCCGGAGTAGGCGACGGAGCGCCGGGGCCGGATGGGGCGCTGGGCCCGGGGCTCAGGAGCCGCGGCCGGTGCGCTGGCGGAGGCCGAGCACCTCGCGCAGCTGCGGCTGGTCTTCGAGGGCCACCTTGGCGACTTCCGCCAGCTCTCCGGCGTGGACGCGGAGCGC
>CAYPVZ010000636.1:0-2234 GCA_964414235.1 uncultured Rhodothermales bacterium
TGCATGGCCTCCTCCAACTCGCGGATGTAGGCCGGCAGGTGCTCGACCGGGACGGCCGCGTCCTCGATGATCGCCGCCGCCTGGACTGGCAGCCGCGCGCTCATCGCCAGCCCGAGGCCGACCTTCCGGACGGCGTAGACGTCGGCCATCCGCGCCTCTTCGACGAGGTTGGTGATGACGGCGCCCGGTCCGATGTGCCGACCGAGGCGGGCGAGGCCGTCTTCGCACTCGGCGCGCGTCGCGCCGCTGTACTCGACGATGAGCAGTGCCGCCGGCAACTCGCCGTGCGTTCCGCGCTGGACGAAGTGGAGCTTCGGCGCGTACTCGGTCACGTCGAGCGCCCGCTCCAGCGCGATCCGGTCGAACATCTCGACCGCCGTCGGGCCTGTCTCCAGGATGCCCTCGACGGCCTCCAGCGCCGCCGGACGCGTGTCGTAGTGGACGACGCCGAGCGCCGCATGCGCCGGCTTCTCGACGAGTCCGAGGGTGATTTCGGTGGCGAATGCCAGCGTGCCCTCGGAGCCCGCCAGCAGGTGCGCCAGGTTGCGCGTGCCGTCCCACGGGCGGCCCGGCCCGCGGTCGACCTCCGGCGCTTCGAGGAGCCGCTCCAGCCGGTAGCCGCCGGCGCGGCGCCACCAGCGCGGCGTGTCCTGCCGGATCGCGTGCTCGTGGACCTTCAGGAGGGCGTCGATGCGGCGGTAGACGTCGCCCTCCATGCCCGACTGGCGGACCTTCTGGATCCACTCCACGTCGTCGACAGCGCCGAAGGTGGCGGGTGTGCCATCGGCGAGGAGGACGCGGGCTGACTCTGTCCAGTCCACGACGGAGCCGAACTGGATGGAGTGGGTGCCGGTCGCGTTCGTGCCGAGCATGCCGCCGAGGGTGGCGCGGCTGGAACTCGCGGGGTCCGGCCCGACCGTCAGCCCGTGCGCCGCCACCTGGCGGTTGAGCACGTCGAGCACGACCCCCGGCTGGACGGTCGCCGTGCGCGCCTCGGGGTCGATGCGGACGATGTCGCGCAGGTGCTTCGTCGTGTCGACGACGAGGCCGCCCGAGACGGCCGAGCCGGCGAGGCTGGAGCCCGCGCCGCGCGCGGCCAGCGGCACCTCGTAGCCGACGGCCTCTTCGAGGATCGCCTGCACGTCGTCCTCGTGCCTGGGGATGAGGACGCCGAGCGGCGGCTCGCGGTAGAGCGACGCGTCGGTGGCGTAGAGCGCGCGGGAGAGCGCGTCGAGGCGAAGATCCCCGGCGATGCGGGGGCGGACGGCGGCGGCGAAGGCCTCCAGGCGGGCGTGCTCGATCTCCATGCCCGCAGGTTACCGCCAGTCGGGCGGGCGGCGGGGCAGAATCGGGCATAGCCGTGTGCCTTGCTCGCCGGCTTCTGGGGGGGGCTATCCTAATGACATCAAACTCCCCACCCGAACTCGCTCCGGTCCGAGGCTACCCCCACTTCCCGCCTCCACCCATGCGGCCGCTCACCCTTGTTGTCTTCGTTGCCCTCCTTCTCGCTAGCGGCTGTGACTCCTCCGCTCCCGAATCGGAGATGCCGTTTCCGGAAGCCCGGGTGAGCCCCTCGACGTGGGCGCGTCATGGACCTTGAAGCAAACGGCCAGGGTCGGGTACGACGATGAAGGCCAGCCAACGGACACGACCGTAAGCCAGACGAGCCGATTCGTTACACTCGGCGTCGTGCATGACACGGTGATTGACAGAGAGACCTGGGCACTCATCGAGCCGATGGGCGGCGTTGTAGGGTTCGGACACTGTCTGTTTGGTCAGCCTGCGTGGTACGCGAACCGGGACGACGGTATGTACCGCTGGCAAGGCTCCGTGGAGCGTACCGAGCACGTGTTTGCAGTTGGGACCGAGCCCGGCGTGCCGTTCCTGGAGACCTCCAGCTTCGTCTCTGCGCTCGCCGCAGACGAGCCGGCTTACCCCACTATTGAGGAGCGGTCCAGGCCCGGCGCTATCAGAGGACATGGTTTCGGATCGAGTACAGCGCCGAAATCAATAGGACTATTGCCCCACTCAAGTGTCTCGCGACGTGATGGCGTCGAGCCTCGGCCCACTTTCGCTTGAGGTTACCTACGTGGCTCATGCCGCCGAAGCAGGCACGTTCCGTCCGGCAACGAGGTCTCGGTATGAGCTGGACAGGTACGAGCCCGCTCCTGCCGTCGATTAGGCTCCGTCACGTAAGTGGTCTAGCTTCGCGGCCCCTCCCAGCCCGCCGCGAT
>CAYPVZ010000637.1:0-2234 GCA_964414235.1 uncultured Rhodothermales bacterium
GGGTCGGTCCGCTCGGCGACGAGGATTGTCCCCGGCGCCAGCTCGACGCCGCGCGGGTCGCGGACGACGCGCACCGGCCCTTCAACGACGCCCGCGCAGCAGCCCAGCCCGGTCCGGATGTCCCCGTGCTCGCTCGGCGGCGCGCCGGCTGGCACCAGGTCGGAGAGCCCGACCGGGCCGCGCGTCGTGAAGCGATCCGGCGGGCCAGCGCCGGCGCGGTAGCCGTCAAACTCCGCCTCGCGCGACGCGACGAGGCCACGCACGTCGGACGTCGTCGCTGTGCCGCGCGCGAGGCCGAGCAGTTCGCCGATCTCGAGGTAGAACACGTCGCGGGCGTCGTCGAGCCGGCCGGCCTCGGCGAGGCGCGCGCCCATTGCCAGCACGAGACGCCGGGCGCGCCCGAAGACGCGCGTGCGCTCGAGGCGGAGGTTCTCTCGGTCCCGGACGCGGGCCCGCGCGTTCCGAAGGAGCATCCGGAAGGCGAGCCGACGGAGCGGGTGCCCTCGGAGCGCCGACGCCGCGCGGGCTTCGGCCTCGTCCCGCTGGCGGTCGCCTTCAGACGTCGGTTCGATGCCATCCGCCAGGCGCCGCGCGCGGGCGCCGACGGCGCGGTAGAGCGGCGTGGGGTCATCGGCGAGCGTGGGGCTTTCGAGCTTGAGCTCTTCGAGACAGCGGTCGCCGAAGCGGTCGAGGTAGGCGGCCACGTCGTCCGCCAGCGGAGCGGGGAGCCGGGCGTCGACCTCGGCCTGTGAGCCCGTCATCAGAGCGTCGACCAGCGCCGGGTCCACCATCGCGACCCGCGCCATGGCGTCGACGCGGCGGGCGGGCTCGGCCGAGATCACGTCGCCGTCGCCCGCGAGCAGGCCGCCGAGGGCGCCCGGCCCGATCCAGGCGTCGGCGGCGCGGGTCGCCAGCCCGAACCAGACCATGGCGAAGAAGTCGTTCACGAGCGGCGCGTCCCACTGGCGGAGGAGGCGGGCGTCGAGCGCGGCGTAGGCGTCGGCGAGCGCGTCGAGGTCGAGCGCGGCCGGATCGGCGCCGATCTGGAGGGCGTCGTCCACGCGAGCCAGGAATGCCGCCCGCATCCGGGGCAGGCGAACGTGCGCGGCGACGAGGCCGGCGACGGTGCGCGCCAGCGCGAGCGCGTCGCGGAGCTTTCCGGTCGTCGGCGGCTCGGGACGGAGCGCGTCCGGGATACCCTCCTTGACGCCCATCATGCCCTCCATCAGGCCGGCGTTGAGGCGGTAGCCGGGCAGCAGGGCGAGCACGCGGTACCACGAGCCGAGGTTGTAGTAGATGCGTCCGCGGACGAGCCCGATCATCTGCTCGAACGTCTCGGCCTCGGCCTCGATGCGCCCCTCGGGCACGCCGAGGATCCGGCAGAACTCGCGGTAGACGGCCGCATAGGCCCGACGCGCAAACGAATACGTCAGCGGCGTGGTCACGCCGGCGTAGCTCTCAACGATGTTCGCGTTGTCCCACAGCCGCAGCGTGCCGGCCGCGAGCGTCGTGATGGGACGCGACTGGAGCAGCCAGAGCGCGCCGTCCGCCAGCGCCCACTCGACGTCCTGGGGCGCGCCGAGCGCCTCGGCCGCGCGCCTCGCCAGCGCCGCGACTCGGACCGCGTCGGCATCGGTGAGGACCGGGGCCGCCTCGGAGATCGGCCCCTCGATCACGCCCGCGCCGGCGGCCTCGTCGAACCGATCGGCGACGTCCTGCGAGCCCGCCAGCCGCTGGCGGACGTCTCCGGCGGGCGATACGCGGAGCGTCTCCCCTTCCGCCCGGCCGTCCACGAGCACCGAGCCGAGGCCGCGCACGGCCGAGATCACGACGACGTCCTCGCCCGTCACCGGGTCGGCGCTGAAGGCGACGCCGGCCGCGTCGGCGTCGATGATCTGCTGGAGAACGACGGCAGGCGGTCGAGCCTCGCCGTCGAGGCCTCGCGCCGCGCGGTAGGCCCGCACCCGCTCGCCCGCGCCCGACTGGCGAACGTCGCGGACGCGCTCGGCCACCCGCTCGGGCGCGACAAACAGAAACGACTCGAACGCGCCGGCGAACGCGTGCGCCGCGCCGTCCTCCTCGCTCGCCGACGACCGAACGGCGACGAAGGCCGGGCCGCCGAGCAGCGCCAGCGCCTCGACCGTCGCGTCCTCGATCCGGTCGTCCGGGACGTCCGGCGGGATCACCGCCAGCGGCGGCACGGGCAGCCCGAGCGACGCCGCTGGCGGTGATCC
>CAYPVZ010000638.1:0-2230 GCA_964414235.1 uncultured Rhodothermales bacterium
CCTTCCAGGGGCGGCCCTTCGACGACGTCCCGACCTACGCGCTCCGCGGCCACACCGAGCGCCTTGACGCTGGGATGCTGCTCGACCTTCCACCCGACCAGCCGCTCCGCCTTTCGCTCCGCTTCGACGTCGACGGCCGCGGCACCGACCCCGAGACAATGACGCTCGCCGGCTCAGTCTCCGGCGCCGGATCGACCGTTGGGCCGGTCGCTCTCGACTCGCTCGACGCCCGGTTCGCGCTCGCGAATGGCGTCGTCACGGTCGACGCGCTTCAGATCGACAGCGATCTGTTCACGGCGTCGGGCGAGGGCACGGTGGCGCTGTTCAGCGACGCCGCCCCGTCCCGCTTCCGGCTGGAGGGGGCCATCGAGAGCCTCGCCCCGCTGGCGACCATGACGGAGCGGACGCTCGGGCTGGAGAGCGGCTCGTTCGTGCTCAACGTGACGGCCGACGCTGGCTCCCCACTTCGCATCCTGGGCTCCGCCGAGGCGCGCCAGTTCGTCCTCGACGACTACGCCATCACCGGCCTCGACGCCTCCGTGGACGCGACCTGGGACCGCTCGCTCGCCGACTCGCTCGGGATCGATGCCTTCGAGGGCCAAGTCCGCACCCAGTTCGCGGTTCTTTCTGGGCCCACGTTCCGGGTCGAGCGTGGTCAGGCGACGATCCAGTCCGCCGGCGGCGACATCACGGTCGACGGCTCGGTCTTCGTCGACGAACGCCGCGAGGTCGGGCTGTTCGCCCGGCTCGACCCGACGCGGGACGGCGTCACGCTGGAGCGCGGCCGACTCCGCCTCGACCAGACGACGTGGCAACTCCTCCAGCCAGCCCAGATCACGGTCGACGATGGTCTCATCGAGATCCACGGCTTCCTGCTCGCTTCCGAGAAGGGCGGCCAGCAGATCGCGGCCGACGGCCAGATCGACTTCCAGGGCGAGCAGAACCTGATCGTGACCATCGAGGACGTCCCGGTCGACGCGCTCACCGACTTCGTCCGCCTCGACGCGCTCGGCGGCGACCTCTCGGCCACGCTCATCCTCTCGGGCCCGGCCGACGCTCCGCTCATCGACGGGACCGTCCGGTTCGACGACCTGACGTCGCGCGGCGAGCCGGTCGGCGCGCTCGACGCCGACGTCGCCTACGCCGCCGGCCAGCTCACGCTCGACGCCGTCCTCACGCACGTTCAGGGCGAGACGCTGACCATCGACGGGACCATCCCGATGCAGTTCTCCCTCGTCGATGGCCCGCAGACGGTCGAGGTCGCCGACGACGCCGAGGTCGACCTCACGGCGCATGCCGACGCGTTCCCCATCGACTGGGCCCGGCCGTTCCTCGACGACCGGACCTACAGCGCGCTCGGCGGCACGCTCCAGCTCGACCTCCAGATCTCTGGGACGCAGGCGACCCCGCGCCTCGAAGGGACCGCGGCGCTTCGGGACGGCCGCCTCGGGGTCGTCGCGACGGGCCGCGTCTACGAGCCCATCGTCGCCAACGTCACGTTCCAGAACGACCTCCTCGCGCTCAACGACGTCCGCGTGCTCGGCGAGGGCGGGCGGACGGCGCTCGACGTGAAGGGTCAGATCCGCTTCCGCGAGCTCTCGGTCGGCGAGCTGGACCTGACGATCACGCCGCGCGATTTCGTTGCGATGGACACGCGGACCTACGACAACCTCGTCCTCGACGGCGGCTCGACGCCGCTCCAGTTGACCGGGACGCTCGACCGGCCAGTTCTCCGCGGCTCCGTCGTCCTCGCCAGCGGCGACATCTACCTCACCGACGAGCTGATCCCGCCAGACCTTGAGCCGGTGGAACTGACCGACGCGCAGATCCGCGAGGTCGAGTCCCGGTTCGGGCGCGTCGTCACGGCGCGCGACACGGCCGTCAGCCGGTTCGTCGACGCGCTCGACTACGACCTGACGGTCGCGATCCGGCGGAACGTGTGGCTCCGCGCCAAGTCCGGCCTCCCGTTCGACATCGAGTTCGAGGGCGACGTCGAGGCCCGCAAGCGGCCGTTCGCCGAGTCGAGCCAGCTGTTCGGGCGGATCGACCTCGTGCGCGGCTCGGTCGAGACGCTCAACCGCCAGTTCGTGCTCGACCAGGGGACGATCACGTTCAACGGCAACCCGCTGGCGGCCATCGTCGACCTCGCGGCGACGCTCGACGTCCGATTGCCGGGGTCCGTCGCGGGCCAGTCGTCGGCCACGATCACGCTCTCGGCGCAGGGCCAGCT
>CAYPVZ010000639.1:0-2227 GCA_964414235.1 uncultured Rhodothermales bacterium
CCCCGAGGCCGCCCGCGACCTCGTCGTCACGCGCCCCGAGGCCGAGCACCGGATCCCGGACCTCGCCGACCGGCTGGCGCAGGCGCTCGACGCGCCCCGCCAGTTCGCCGCCGACCTCCGCCGCGAGGCCGAGGCCCGGTTCGACTGGCGCGCCATCGCCGAGCGGCTGGCGGGCGAGCTGGAGGCGATGGGCACCGCCGACCGCTGAAGGCCAGAGGGGAGGCCCGGAAGCTGCTGCAGAGCCGCCCGCCGAAGTCCCCCTCCTCAGACGAAGAGGGGACAGGGGGTGGTCCACTTAGCAACAGAGGGCCGCTCAACCGCGAAGGGCTGAGGGCACGATGGTAGAACGAGGCGAAAGTAGCGCTGGCGCTCGGCCGAGCCGGGAGCGTTGACCCCCTACGTAGGCTTGCCGCGGCGCTAACTATCCTGCTGCGGAAATGCTAACCCGGCTAGCCGAAGGTCCATGATCGTGACAGACCGAATCGCTTCGCGTAGCAAGTGAGCATAGAACCACTCGCCCTCTGGCTGTGATTCGTATCGATATCGCCGCTTGTCGAACGTGTCCCTTGCTGCGGCCAAGGATCGACTGAAGTCCGTAAACATTACAGCTTCTGGATTGATCGCTTCCAAGTTGCGAAGAACGGGGTCGTCCTGCACGATCCTGTCGAAAGTCTCGCGTATGGCAGTCCGAGTGTGGGATTCTAGCGCCTCGAACAGCTCAACCCAATCGTGTCCACAACGAGGCGCCGAACCAGTATCCAGCACGTACAGACACTTCAGGTACAGCTCTACGGCGAAGGAGTCGACGAGGAGCCTCGGCGCGGCAACGAATGGGGCGTCGCCCTTCATTTGCTCGTCCAAGATCCGTGACGCTTCCGAATACTGCTCGGCAAGCTGGTAGATCTTTCGGAAGTCGGGTGCGGACGCTTTCGACATTGCCAGAGTCAGTTGATCGCCTTCGCCAGCCGCATAACCAGAACGTGAGCGGACACAGAGGGCGGAAAGTCTCGCCAGCGCCCGAACCACGGACGCGTTACATGGAAGAGTACGACCCAGCCCGGATCCCTACAAGGCTCCGCAGAAGCGAGCGAATCCCACAGGTCGCCCCGCCTCGGCGCCGAGGCGGGGGCCGCCAGCGGGCCCGACGGAAAGGCCCGGGCCCCTGAGCGTTCGCACCGCCGACGGCCGCCTCGTCGCTGGCGGGCGGCGCCAGCGGGGCGGTCCGTATCGACAGGAAACCCTGCCGTATTGTCAAGTCACCGCCCGGTAGAGGCAGGAAACCCTGCCGTATTGTCAAATCACCGGTCGGTAGGGCCACGTCACCGCCAGGTAGGGACAGGGAACAGGTCGGTAGGGAGAGGTCACCGGCTCGTAGAGACAGGTCACCGGCCGGTAGGGCCGCGTCACCGGCCCGTAATGCCCGGGAGCGGTGTCGAGGCGGGGCGCCTCGGGGCGGGAGCGGGGGCGGCGGGCGAGGGACCGGGGTCCCGATCCGCGGAATGGGCGAGCCCATTGCACGGGAAGGACCGGGGGCTATTGATCGGCAAGAGTCTGCATCGTACCCTGGATCCGCCTCGTCGTCCCCCGCTCCCTTTTCCTACAGATCCATGGACCGACGTCAGCGCAACCGGCTTCGCATGTTGGGGCGAACGCTCGCCCACTTCGACGCCTCGCCTCGCCTGTGGAGCAGCCACCCGCCCCTCGTGCTCAACGTGGAGGCTCTCCGCACGGGCTACACCACCCTGACCGACGCGGCCAAGGCGCAGGCCGACGGCGACACGCGGGGGCTCACCCAGGACAAGACGAACGCCCGCCGCGCCGTCGCGAAGCGGCTCGCCACGCTGGGCGACAAGGTCAGCGCGTACGCCCTGGCCGTCAAGGACGAGGACCTGCGGCGCGCCGTCGACTACTCGGAGTCCGAGTGGGTGCGGATGCCGGAGGCCTCGTTCCCCGGCACCGCCGAGACGGCCCTCAGCCGGACGGAGGCGCGCCTGCCCGACCTGGCGGAGTACGGCGTGACGGCCGAGGAGGTGACCGCCGCTCGCGAGGCCGTCGCCGCCGTGGGGAAGCTGGGCCAGCGCCGCGACACGGTCGACGCCGGCCGCGAGGTGGCGACCGACGACCTCGACGAGGTCTACACGGAGGACGTCGTGCCCGTGCTGAAGCAGCTCGACCGTCTCGTGCCGACGCTCGTGGACGATGAGGCCTTCGTGGCGACGTACCGCGA
>CAYPVZ010000640.1:0-2227 GCA_964414235.1 uncultured Rhodothermales bacterium
CGGCGCGGGTAGCGGCGCGCCACCCAGTGCGGCTGCGGACGCTCGGGCTGCTGGGGCTCCTCTTCGCCTCCGGCGGCCTCGTCGACGTCAACATGAAGATCTTCCGGGAGACGTACGCGGAGGCGGCCGGCGGCGGCGTGCCGATCTCGGCGTTTCTGGTCTTCGTGTTCGGCGTCGCGTTCCTCGTCGGTGCGCTGGTGGTCGTGGGGACGGGCGTGCGGACGGGGCGCTGGCCGAGTCGGCAGGCGTGGACCTGGGGCGTCATCCTCGGCCTCATCAACTACGGCTCGGCCGAGTTCCTCCTGCGGGCGCTCGCCTCGCTCGACGGGACCGTCGCGTTTCCGGCCAACAGCGTCGCCATCGTGTTCGGGGCGGCGCTGATCGGGTGGGTCGTGTGGCGCGAGCGGCTGTCCCGGGCGAACCTCGTCGGCCTCGGGCTGGCGGGGGCGGCGCTCGTGCTGCTCGCGGGGTAGGACACACGAATCCCCCCGCGTCGCCCGTCGTAGGCCGTCCATGAACTCTGAGCCCCCGCGTCGCCGCCGAAGCCCTGCCGTGCTGATCGGCCTCGCCGTCGCCGTCGCACTGGCGATCGTTATCGGCGTGGCCGTCGTCGCGATCCGTGGGGCGGGGATCCTGAGCGAGGACGAGATCCGGTCGGCCGTCCGGGTCGGCATTGAGGCCGAGGCGGCCGAAGGGTTCGTCGTGACGGGCCGGCTGGCGTCGACGCTCTCCGGCTCGACTGCCCGGCGCTGGCGCATCCGCCTGCTCAACCTCGAAACGGGCCGCTCGGAGGTCGCCGTCCGCGTCCCGGCAACGATGACCTACGGGTTCTCGCTCGACGACTTCGACGCCGACGCCATCCGCTTCCGGGAGGACGGTATCGTCGAGGTCGTGCTTCCACCGCTGGAGGTGTTCTCGGTCGAGCCCGAACTCGAAGAGGCCGAGGTCGACGTGACCGTGACCGGCCAGGCCCGGCTGACGCCGTCGCTCACTGAGCGGACGGTCGAGCAGACGCTCCGGCGCGTCCGCCCTGCGCTCCGGTCGCAGGCCGAGGCCCACCTCCGTCAGTCCGACCAGCCGCGGCTGAACTCGGCCCGCGCGCTCCGCCGGATGATTGCCGCTCCGCTCCAGGCCGCCGGCGTCGACCTCAACGCAGTCCGCTTCCGCTTCGTCCTCGCGCCCGGCGACACGCTCGACGTGACCGATCAGGGCACACGCCGGGCCGTCCCTGCCGAAAAATGACGTGGCCCTGGTCCCGGCCGGTCCGCGAGGTCCCGGCCTACGTCGACACGCCCGTCGGCCTCCTCTCGGCCGACGGCGTTCACTACCGGACGACGGAGCCTCTGCTGCGCGAGTATGCCGGTCCCGTCGTCGACGCCGTCGGGCTGGCGACGCTGCTGCGGCGGGCTGGCGCGTGGCTCCGGTCGCCGCTGACTGTGGCGGTTCTGGTGCTGCCGGTCCTTCTGATGGTGCTCCCGTGGTGGGCCGCGCTCGGGCTGGCGGTCGTGCTCTACGCGCTGTGGAGCGCCGTCGCGCCGGGCGCCGTCTGGTCCGGCGCCGCGCGCGTCTTCCTCGTTCTGGAGCAGCCCGTGGTGCAGGGGCTCGTCTACATCGGGGTCCTGAGCGCGTTCGCCGCGGCCGGTCACTACGCCGCCGTATGGGCCGGTGTGGCTGGCTTCATCGCGTTCCGCCTCGGCCTGGTCACCGCGCTGCTCCGCCCGGTTGTCGACGCCATGCAGGGGGCGTTGTACTCGCTCCCGCCGGCCGACCAGACGCTTCGCGCGCTCCTCGTCCGTGAGGCCATCCGGCGTGGGATCACACTGCCGGGCCTGGAGACGATCGAGGACCGCGTGCGGGCCTTCTGGCAGCGCGAGAAGCGCTGAGCGGGCCGCTCAGCCGCCGCGCAGCTTCTTCAGAACGTCCGGGTCCAGGAGATCCGCCAGCGACGACGACGCGGCGGCGGGGGCCTTTCCGCGCTCCCGGTCGCGCTTCGGCTTCCCCGCCGGTCCGCCCTGCGGCTTCGACGGCTTGGGACCGCTCCGTGGAACCTTCGCTTCGGTCGGTTTCGGCTCCGGTGCGGGCTCGGCCGGGACCGTCTTGGTCGAGAGGTCGAGCGTCTCGCGGACGACGGGGCCGGCGCCGAGCGAGGCGGCGGCTGGCTTGCGGCGCTCGCGCGACGGCGGCCCGGCGGACAAATCGAGCGTCCGTCCGGCCCGGACTTCGGGGT
>CAYPVZ010000641.1:0-2225 GCA_964414235.1 uncultured Rhodothermales bacterium
CGCCGCAGGACCTCCACGACCGCCCCGCGTTTCTAGATGACGTGGACGCTGCCCTCGACCACCTCGCCCGCCAGCTCCCCGCCGGGCTGGCGGTCCTCGTGGGTGCGCCGGTGCGCAACGACACGCCCGTCGGCAAGCGGCTCTTCAACTCGGCGCTGCTCCTCGCCGACGGGCGCATCCAGGACGCCGTCTCGAAGACGCTCCTCCCGACCTACGACGTGTTCGACGAGTACCGCTACTTCGAGCCGTGCCCCGAGCGGAAGGTGGTCGAGTGGGGCGGGCTCCGGCTGGGCCTCCACGTCTGCGAGGACATGTGGAACAATGAAGAGCAGGCCCCCTACCACCTCTACGCCGCCAACCCCATCGACGAGCTGGCGGCCCTCGGCATCGACCTGTTCGTCAACATCTCGGCCAGCCCATACGCCACCGGCAAGCCGACCGAGCGCCGGCTCCTCATCCAGGAGAGCTGCCGCGAGCACGGCGTTCCGTTCGTCTACGTCAACCAGGTCGGCGCCAACACCGAGCTGGTCTTCGACGGCGACAGCCAGGTCCAGTCGGCGGCCGGCGAGGTGCTCGTCCACTTGCCGCTGTTCGAGGAGGCGGTTGTCGTCTGGGACACCGAGGCGCCCGGCGCGCCCGTCGAGCCGTCCGAGGAAGACGTCACGGCTGAGATCCACGACGCGCTCGTCCTCGGCATCCGCGACTACGTCGAGAAGACCGGGGCGGGCGTGTTCGACAAGGCGCTCCTCGGCCTCTCCGGCGGCATCGACTCGGCCGTGACGTGCGCCCTCGCCGCCGAGGCCCTCGGCCCGGACCGCGTCGTCGGCATCACGCTGCCCTCGGTCTACTCGTCCTCCGGCTCCGTCGACGACAGCCGCCAGCTCGCCGACAACCTGGGCATCGCCTTCCACGAGGTCACCATCCGCCCGGCCGTCGACGCCTTCCAACATATGCTGGCGCCGCTGTTCGAGGGGACCGAGCCCGGGGTCGCCGAGGAGAACATCCAGGCGCGCGCGCGCGGCGTCACGCTCATGGCGGTCTCCAACAAGTTCAACCACCTCCTGCTCACGACCGGCAACAAGTCCGAGATGGCCGTCGGCTACGCCACCCTCTACGGCGACATGTCCGGCGGGCTGGCGGTCCTCTCGGACGTGTTCAAGACGCAGGTCTACCGGCTGGCGGAGCACATCAACGCCCGCGCCGGGCGCGAGGTGATCCCGCAGAACACGATCACCAAGCCGCCCTCGGCCGAGCTCCGTCCGGGGCAGGTGGACCAGGACTCGCTCCCGCCCTACGACGTCCTCGACGCCATCCTCCTCCGCTACGTCGAGCAGCACGAGGCGCCAGACGCCATCGCCCGCGAGACCGGCTTCGACCGCGCCCTCGTCGAGCGCGTCGCCCGCATGGTGGACCGCAACGAGTACAAGCGCCGCCAGGCCGCGCCCGGCCTCCGCGTCACCGCCAAGGCCTTCGGCTCCGGCCGCCGCCTCCCGATCGTCATGCAGCGGACGCGCATCGACGCCGACGGCGATCGCCAGCCCGTCCAGGGCGCCGCGATCATCGAACACGTCGATGCATAAGAAGGGGTATATGTGATGGTTCATGAGTGGATGACGTTCTGTTTTGCCGGAATGTCGTACACTCTGGTGTCCATAACGTCTCCCCGATGTCGCACCTTTCGGCTGCTGCCCAGACGATGTGTCTGGGACTCACCCTCCTCATTCTCGCCCCGCTCACCCTCGCCCAGCCGGGTCTGGGACGGATCGTCTCCGCGGAAGGAGCCACGGCCGCCGCGCTCTCGGATCTCTCGGATCAGCCCGGCGGCATCCTCCTGGAGCATCCCGCTCACACCGCGGCCTTCGCCTCGACCGGGTTCGACGTCCGGGGCACGCACGGCGGGCCTGGCTGGCGGTGGTCGCTCGCGGCCGTCCGGTCGTCCGCCTCGGGCGCCGCGCCGGCGCACCCGGCCGTCTTCCACGGCGGCGTGGCCCCGGTCCGGGCGCGGGACGGCGACGGGACGCCGGTCGTCCGCTACGACCGCGGCGGCGTTGTCGAGGCCTACCACGCCCGGGCACGCGCCATCGAGCAGCGGTTCGTGGTGAACGCCCCGCTGGCGCTGGCCGGCGGCGACCTCGTCGTCGAGGGCCGCGTCGAGGCCGACGGCGCCTTCGCCGCCCGCCCGACCGGCGGCTGGATGTGGTCCACCGAGGCGGGCGCAGTCACCC
>CAYPVZ010000642.1:0-2224 GCA_964414235.1 uncultured Rhodothermales bacterium
CGCTGGCGGAGCGCGCGGAGGCCCGCCTCGGCGTCGGCCGGGTCGAGCGCGGCGCTCGACGGGGCGACGACGGCGACGCGGCCGTCAGGGCGGAGGGGGCGGGGGAGGGGCACGGTGCCGGCGGGGACGCCGCAAGCTACGGGCGCCCCGCGTGCGTTGTCCGGGCGTCCGGTGCGCGATCTTGCCCGAACCGCCCCCCGGGCCTCGCGTTCGACGTTCGCTCCCTCCGCCTCCCGATGTTCCGTTCTCTCCTCCTCGTCGTCGCGGCCGCCGTCGCGCTCTCGGCCTGCTCGGCGACCCAGCCCTGCGAGTGCCCCACCGGCGCCACCTGCGCCTGCACCGACCCGCTCGGCCTCGACTACGACCAGATCGAGTCGCTCGACTACCAGACCTACGTCCGCCCCCTCCTGGCGGCCCGCAACGTCCTCTCGCCGACGGTGACCCCTGACGCGGGCGACCCGGCGGACTACGAGCTGATGGACGTGATGATGGCCGGCCCCAGCGGCTTCGTCGTCCCGTTCGATTCGGAGGGCAGCCTGATGCTCCGGTTCGTGCGCGACCTGCCCGCCAGCACGGCGATCCCGTTCCCCAACCTGCGGACGCTGGAGCCCGACGAGGTCCGCGACCTCGCGCGCTGGATCGAGGCCGGCGCCAGGGACGGCGACACGCTCCCGTTCGCCGACGCCCACCACGTCCTGCTGGCGGGCGTCCAGGGCGAGAACCACATCGCGCTGGTCGACGCCGAGACCCTGCGGCTCATCCGGCGGATCGACTTCGATGACCTGGGGATCGAGAGCTATCCCTATGGCCCGCACCACTTCGCCTTCGAGGCCGACGGCAGCGCGGCCTACGTCTCGCTCGTCTCGGCCGGCGTCGTCGCCAAGGTCAGCCTCGACCTGTCGATGGACCCGTCCGACCCGGCGGTCCTGCTCGGGCGGACGGAGCCCGGCGTCTTCGCCACGCCCGGCATGCTCGCGCTCGACCCGACCTCGACCCGCCTCTTCGTCGGCCGCTCGACGCTCTCCGACCCGCTGGCGAACGGCTTCGGCATCCTCGACCGCGAGACGATGGCCATGGAGGTCATCGACACGCCGTTCAACGTGCCGCACGCGATGACCGTCACGCCCGACGGCCGCTACGCGCTCACCGCCGAGCTGACGGGGACGCAGGCCCAGAGCCGCGCGCTCGTCTACGACGCCGAGACCGGCGACGCGTCTCTCCTCGTGATCCCGGCCGACGGCGCGCCGCGCGAGTTCATCCACTTCGCCATCCTCGGCGTCCATCACGCCGGCATGGGCATGGACGACATGCCGATGGCGACCTACCCGTACACCGTCACGCTGACGTCGCGCTCGACGAACGAGGTCCTCTTCCTCACGCTCACCGAGGCGGGCGACCTCAGCGTCTCCGGCTCGGCCCCGGCCGGCGTCGGGCCGTACCACGCGCACGCCAACCACGACGGCTCGTCGCTCCTCATCCCCGACCAGCGCGGCGACACCGTCACGATCCTCGACGCGAACACGCGGGCGCTCGTGCGGACCGTCGAGGCCGGCGCGCCGGGCGGGCCGCTCAGCCAGCCCCACAGCCCCGCCCCGGCCATGGACGGCTCGAAGTTCTTCGTCACGTCGTCCAACCTCGACGGGGCCTGGACGCCGCCGTTCCTGTTCAACGACGCCGACGGCCAGCCGCAGGAGGCCGGCCAGTTCGGCAACCTCGCCGCGTTCTCGCCGACGGGCGAGGTGCTCGGCGTGGTCCAGCTCGGGCGCTACCCGTCCGGCCTGGAGCCCGTCATGATCCACGGGTCGATGGACCACTCCCGCATGAACCACGGCGGCATGGACCACTCCGGCCACTGACCTCCCTTGCCCGACTGGCGGCACACACCGCCAGCCGGGCCCGGCGTCGTGTCGTCCTCCAGGGCGAGCGGCCGGCTTCGCCGCTGTGCGGCTTCGCTCTGGATGACCCCGTCGCCGCTCCCCCTTTGATCGCTTCCTCTGTGCGCACGCTGACTCCGTCGACCTTGCGGTTCTCCCTCGCCCTCCTCGTCGCCGTCGCCAGCGGGCCGCTGGCGGCGCAGCCGTTCACGCGCGAGGCCGCGCCGTTCCCCGTCGCCACCGAGGCGGGCGACCTGCCGTTCCCGGTCGTCGGCGGCTTCTACGAGCCGCGCCCGGCGCGCGTCGACAGCGACGGCGACGGCGACGCGGACCTCATCCTGAACGGGGGC
>CAYPVZ010000643.1:0-2215 GCA_964414235.1 uncultured Rhodothermales bacterium
AAACCGGGCTCCTCCCCCACCCTGCCGGCACGACCTGGATCGAGCACGACTCCCGGGCGATCCTGGAGCGGGCGGACTGGGCGGCGACCCTGTCCCGCTCGGCACCGGCGACGGCTGCCCCGATCAGCCAGCCGTTGAGCGCTGAGATCGCCAGCACGATGGCGCCCAGGCTCCACGACGTGAGCCGACGGTTGACGAACGCCCCCATGATCGCCCGCCGGCTCGTGAAGAGGAGCAACGGGATCAGGACAAACGGGAGCTCGAAGCTGAGCGCCACCTGACTGGCGACGAGCACCGCCGTCGGCTCGAAGCCGATGAGCACGATGATCAGGCTGGGCACGAGCGTCACCGAGCGCCGGATCCAGACGTTGACCTTGAGGTCGAGGAAGCCATCCATCACGGTCTGCCCCGCCATCGTCGCGACGAAGGACGACGAGAGGCCGGCGGCGATGAGCGCGATGCCGAACGCGAAGCCGGCGTGTGTCCCGAAGACGTGTCCCAGTGTGACGTAGGCCTCGTCGAGCGTCGAGACGCCGGTGCCCTGGAGCGCCGCCGCGGCCACGATGAGCATGGCCGCGTTGACGAACATGGCCAGGAAGAGCGCGCCCGAGGTGTCCCACGCCTCCAGCAGAAAGTGCCGGCGGTGGACTGCCTCGGTGTCGCCCTCGGCCGCGATGAGCCGGCGGCGGCGGTCCTGCACGAGCGTCGAGTGGAGGTAGACGCTGTGCGGCATGACGGTGGCGCCGAGGATGCCGATGGCGACGTAGAGCGCGCTCGCGTTCGGGACGGTCGGGACGAGGCCGCTGGCGATGAGGCCGGCCGTGGGGCGCGCGAGGATCATCTCGAACACGAAGGCCAGGCCGATCACGGCGACGAGCGCCATCACGACGAACTCGGTCACGCGGAAGCCCCGCTCGGAGGCCGACTTGACGCCGAGCAGGGCGAACGAGGCTACGGCGGCCAGGATGCCGCCGGCCCACAGCGGCAGCCCGAACACGAGGCTGAAGCCGATGGCCGCGCCGATGATCTCGGCCATGTCGGTCGCGATCATCGCCAGCTCGGCGGCGACCCACAGCAGGATGACGACGGGCCGGCTCAGGCGCTCCCGGCACAGCGTCGCCACGCCCTTGCCGGTGGCGATGCCCAGCTTGGCCGCGACGATCTGGATGAGGATCGCCATCAGGCTGGCGAGCACGATCACCCAGAGGAGCGCCGGCCCGAAGCGGGCGCCGCCCTCGATGTTGGTGGCCCAGTTGCCCGGGTCCATGTAGGCCACGCTGATGAGGAAGCCGGGGCCGACGAACCGGAGGAACTCGCGGAGCGAGAACCGGCCGGCCGGCGCCGGGCGGACACGGTCGGCGGGCGTGGCGATCTCAGCCATAGACACCGAGGGAACGGACACGGGCGAGGGATGGTTTAGGAAAGGCTAAACCCGAAGCGACGCAGATAGTTTCGGTTCGCCTAAACCTCATTCCCCCATGCCCTCGCCCGCCGCCGAAGACTACCTCAAGGCCATCTACGCCCTCGGTCGGACCGGCGAGCCCGCGACGACCTCGGCGCTGGCGGAGCGGCTGGGCGTCTCCGGCGCCTCGGTGACGGGCATGCTGAAGAAGCTGGCCGAGGCCGGCCTCGTGGCCCACGAGAAATACCAGGGCGCGCGGCTGACCGAGACCGGGCGGCTGGTCGCCGTCGAGACCATCCGGCACCACCGGCTCGTCGAGACCTACCTCCACCAGGCGCTCGGCGTGCCGTGGGACCGCCTCCACGCCGAGGCGGAGGCCTGGGAGCACGTGCTCAGCGAGGACCTGGAGGCGCGCATGGACGCCGCGCTCGGCCACCCGACGCACGATCCCCACGGCGATCCCATCCCGACGCCCGACCTCGAGCTCGACGAGGCGGCGCTTCTCCCGCTCGCCCGCCTCGACGCCGGCCAGGTGGCCACGGTCTCGCGCGTGAGCGACCACGACCCCGCGCTCCTCCGCACAGTCGGCGCGGCCGGGCTCTACCCTGGCACCCGCTTCCGGCTGGCGACCGTCGCAGACGACGGCGATGTGACCCTCGCCCTGCTCTCGGGAGACCGAACCGGCGAGACCGTCGCCCTCGGCGCGGAGGCCACGGCCTTCCTCTTCCTCGACGACGTCGCGTGACGCCCGCCAGCGGGCGGCGGGCCCGTCCCAAACGAAAGCGGGGCGGCCCCCCGAAGGGCACCGCCCCG
>CAYPVZ010000644.1:0-2209 GCA_964414235.1 uncultured Rhodothermales bacterium
GCCTCACGCCGTCCCAGTCGCTCACCTGCAAGACGGCCGACGAGCTGGCGGCCTGGCTCGCGGCACGACGACCGGCCGCCTAGCGGCGCCGCCAGCGCGACAACCGACGCGCGGCGGGAGCGCAAATGGCGCGACGGCGTAGGGGGCCGCTAGCTTCCCTTCCCCCCTCCCCCCGCCGTGGCCCGCTTCCTTCTCACCCTCGGCGTCGGCCTGGTCGTGCTCGCCGGGCTGGCGGCGGCGGCCGGTCTCCTCGCCTACCGCACCGAACCCGAGCGGGCCGGGAGCCTGGACGTCGCCGGCCTCGACCGTCCCGTCTCGGTGGCGTGGGACGACAGCGGGCGCGTCTGGATCGAGGGCGCGGACGAGGTCGCGCTGGCGGCAGGCCTCGGCTACGTCCACGCAGCCGACGACGGCTGGGCCGCCGCCCTCTGGCGCCAGGCGGCGCTCGGCGGCCTCGCGGAGTGGTTCGGCGACGATGCCCGGGCGGCCGATCTCCACGCACGCACGCTCGGCTTCGAGGCGCTCGCGCGGCAGACGTACGAGACCCTCGGGGCCGACGACCGGGCGATCCTCGATGCCTACGCGCATGGTGCCTCGGCAGCCTTCGCACAGCCTGGTGTGGTCCAGAGCGACGCGTTTATCGTGGCCGACGTCGTCCCGGAGGCCTGGCGGCCGTGGGACGCACTCGCCATCGAGCGCCTCCACGCCTACCTCGCCGCGCCCGCCCTCCAGCGCGACTCGACATGGATGCGCGCCGCCCGCGCCGACAGCGCCGTGGCCGCCTTCGTCGCGGCGGACTCGCTGTTCCGCGCCACGCTCGGCGCCACGGGAGGTGGCTTCGACCGCGTCTACGCCTTCGACGGCGACGGCAGCCGGACGCTCACCCAGCAGGTCTCGGCCGGCACGTCGGCGCTGCCGCTGCTGGCGCCGGCCGTCCTCGTCACCCCGGGGCGCACGACGGTGGCGCTGACGATCCCGGGCACGCTCGTCTCGCCGGGCGGGTGGAGCGGCGGCCTCGGCTGGGGCGCCGCGCTCGGCACACCGCTCCTCCTCGAACCGTATGGCGGCCCGAAGCCGCCGCCCGTCTACAGCCGGATCGTCGAGCGCGACGGCGACGAGACGCTCCTGGAGCTCGCCCGCGACTCGTCCGGCCTCGTCCTCCGCGCCGGGTCCGACGACGCCGCCGCAGTTCCAACCGACTCCGACTCGCTGGCGACGCCGACCGCCAGTCCGGCGGTCAGCGGCTGGCGGGTGCGCTGGCGCGGCTTCCGGATCGGCACGGACCTCGATGCCTTCCGCGCGCTCCGCGCCGGCCGGCGGCCCGAGCGGTTCTCGCTGATCGACGGCGCCGGGCTGGTGGCGACGACGGAGGCGATGCGCGTGCTCGGCACGCCCCCCTTCGCCATTCAGACTGGCCGAGTCGCGCTCGTCGCCCAGGACTCACTGGCCCGCTACGCCGCCACCCTCCTCGGCGCCCCGCCGATCTCGGACGCGGCCGTCGCCGCCGACTCGGCCGCCGCGGACTCGCTCGGCGGTGACCGGCACCTCCGTGCTGTCGCCATGAGCGACCGGGACCTCGCAAGCGACTGGGCCCGCGGGCAGCTCCGTCCGCTTCTCGCCGCGCTCGGCGCTCGCGACTCGCTCGACGACGTGCTCCAGGAACCCTACGCCTACCTCAACGGCTGGGACGGCGCCTACCGCGCCGACGACATCGCGCCGGCCGTGTTCGAGTGGTGGCTCCGGGCCCACCGTGACTACACCGGCCACCTCCCCGACCTCTCGGACTCGCTCGACGTGGCCCTCCTGCCCTCGACCCTCCGCATCGCCCGGGCCGAGCTGCGCGACCGCTACGGCTCGATTCCCTCAGGCTGGCGATGGGGCCTCCTTCAGGGAGGACCGACGTACCCGGTCCTCGGCACGCGCCGGATGGCCGCCGCCCGAAAATTCCGCCGCCCGTTCGGGCCGCCGGGCGGGCACCCGACGTCCGCCCTTCCGGGCCCGTCCATCGTCCTCGATGGGCCGCAGCCTGGCCTCGCCGTCTGGAGCCTCCACACCGACCTCGCGACGGGCGTCATGGCACTCCGCTCGCCCGCGCTCCGCCCGCTGGCGGACGCCTACATCGACCCCGATGCCGGCCCCGACGGCCCGCTTCTCCTTCTCGATCCGTCCGCCCCCATGCCCGAGCGACGCCTGACCCTCCGCCCGGCCT
>CAYPVZ010000645.1:0-2204 GCA_964414235.1 uncultured Rhodothermales bacterium
CCGCCAGCGGCCCGGCCGCCGCACTGGAGACGGCCCGTGCCGCTCCGCGTCCGAACCCGTCCACGGGTCGCTCGACGCTTCGGCTCACCGTCGAGGCGCCCCAGCATGTCCGCGCCACCGTCTACGACGCGCTCGGGCGGGCGACCGCCGTCCTGCTCGACGGCGTCGTGACGGACGCGGCGGATCTCGTGGTCGACGGCGCGCGCCTCGCGCCGGGCGTCTACGTCGTCCGCGTCGAGGGCGAGGCGTTCTCGCTCAGCCGCTCGCTGACGATCACGCGCTAACGACCGGATCGGACCCCGCGCGGCGGGCTGGCGGCACGTGTCGCCAGCCCGCCGTTGGGTTGAGAGCGCCGGCTAGAGCCAGGCCTGGAGCGCGCCCAGCCCGGGCGGGATCCGCTCGACCGCGACCGGGGCGTCCCACAGCGCCGCCAGCCGCGCCGGCATTTCAGGCGTCTCGCCCGTCGCGCGGCGGACGGCCTCGGGAAACTTGGCCGGGTGCGCCGTCGCCAGCACCACGTACGGGCCGGGCTCGCCGCGCCGCCGGGCGCGCCGCACCGCCTCCAGCCCGACCGCCGTGTGGGGATCGGCCACGTAGCCGGTCGTCTCGTACACCTCGCGCATCGTGTCGACCGTGGCGACATCGGTCACGGCCTCACCGCGGACGAGCGCCCGGAGCGCGTCGTCGGTGAAGAGCCACCGGAGCCGTTCGAGGTTGCTCGGCACGCCGACGTCCATCGCGTTCGAGAGCGTCCGCACCGAGTCGCCGACGGGCGGGTCGCTGCCGTCGAGGAAGCGGGGGAAGCCGTCGTTCGCGTTGTGGGCCGCGAGGAAGCCGGCGACCGGCAGGCCCGCGCGCATCGCCAGCGTGCCGGCCGTGAGGTTGCCCAGGTTGCCGCTCGGGACCACGAACGTCGGCCGCGCGCCGAGCTGGCGGACCGCCCAGACGTAGTAGAGCATCTGCGGCAACAGCCGCCCGATGTTGATCGAGTTGGCCGACGACAGCCGCGTGCCGGGCACGCCTTCGGCGAACGCCGCCTTCACCAGCCGCTGGCAGTCGTCGAAGGTGCCCTCCACGGCGAGCGTCGTCACGCCCGGCCGCTCGGCGATGAGCTGGCGCTCCTGGACCTCGCTTACCTGGCCCTTCGGGTAGAGCAGGACCACGCGCACGCCGCGCACGCCCTCGAATCCGGACGCGACCGCGCTCCCGGTGTCGCCCGAAGTCGCTGCGAGGATCGTGATCCGCTCGCTGAGCCGCGCGCGCGACAGCAGCCGCGCCATCGTCCGCGCACCGACGTCCTTGAAGGAGAGGGTCGGGCCGTGGAACAGCTCCAGGACCGAGACGCCCTCCCAGGGCCCGTCGAGCGGGCGGAGAGGGACCGGGAACGGGAGCGCGTCGTCGAGCAGGCCGTCGAGGTCGTCGATCCCGGGGAGCCACGGGGCCAGGATGCGGGCGCCGAGCTCCGGCAGCGTTGCCGCGCGCCGCCAGTCGGCCGGGAGGCTGGGGACGGCCGTCGGGACGTAGAGTCCGCCGTCGGAGGCGAGGCCGGCGAGGAGTGCCTCCTGGAAGGAGACGGGCCGGCCGCCGCCGCGGGTACTTACGTAGGTCGGCTCACTCATGGTCGGTCGGGTCGAGGGTGCGCACGCCGTCCGGGTCGACGCGGGCGACCCAGCCATGGGCGTCGATGGCGCCGTCGCGGCTGGCGGCGACCATGGCGGCGAGGATGGCGTCGGTGTCGGCGCCGTCGGCGGGGAGGGCGAAGAGGGCCGGGGCGGATCCCGTCAGGGCGCATCCGGCGGCGCCGGCCACCAGCGCGGCGGCCTTGACGGCCTCGTAGACGGGCACGAGCGAGGCGCGGTAGGGTTCGGCGAGGCGGTCGCGCATGAGGTGGCGCCCGACCTCGGCCCAGTCGCCCTCCAGGAGCGCCGCCAGCAGGAACGCCAGCTCGGCGGCCTGCGCGCTCGCCGTCCGGTGCGGGACCGACTCGGGCAGCACCGCCCGCGCCTGCCGCGTCAGCACTTCGACGTGCGGGACGATGACGGCCAGCGGCGGCGGCTCGGGCAGATCGAGCCGCCGGTAGTCGGCCGGGTCCGAGGGCGAGGTGAGGACGAGGCCGCCGAAGAGCGCCGGCAGCACGTTGTCGCCGTGGCGACTTCCCGACGCCGCAACCTCACCGTCGAGCACGGCCTCGACCAGCCCCGGCT
>CAYPVZ010000646.1:0-2188 GCA_964414235.1 uncultured Rhodothermales bacterium
GGCATGGCTAGAGCGTGTTGAGGTGGATGAGGTTGCCGTCGGGGTCCTTGAACCAGACGAGGCCGTCGTCGCCGTGGCGGTGGACGTCGCCGTCGAGCGTGAGGCCGGGGAGGTCATAATGCTCGAACGTCACGCCGCGCTGGCGGAGGCCCTCGACGACCGCGTCGAGGTCGTCGATGCCGCTGAAGACGACGGCGTTCGCGCGGTTCGTCCCGGCCTCAGCGGAGGGGTAGACGACGAGCGTCGTGCGGCCGGTCTTGAACAGGAGGACGCCGGTGCCGGGGTTGGCGTCGCTGTCGAGGCCGAGGACGCGCCCATAGAAGTCGCGGGCGCGGTCGAGGTCGCTGACGGCGACGATGGCGGAGGAATCGTACGAGCCGAGCATGGCAGCGGGGAGGGGAGGCCCGAAGGCTACCGCCCGCCGGTGTCATCCCCCTGACGGTGTGCGCGTGGTGTCTGGCGCGAGCGTGAGCCGGGCGCGTGCGGCGAGCGCGTCCGGCGCGACGCGGATGTGGTCGGACGGCGCGCCGCGCTGCACGAGCCGTCGGCGGGCCGTGCGGACGGCCGCGGTGTCGCCGGCGAGCGTGAGGCGGAGGCGCGGGTAGCGGTCGAGGAGCGCCGCCAGCGGGGCGGTGGCGGCCGAGTCGGGGAGGGCGCGGGTGCCGAGGCGGACGGGCACGGCGTGGGCCGTCGCCGGGTCGAGGCCGAGCGCCGTCGCGGCCTGCCGGGCGAGCAGCGTCTCGGCATCGGACGAGAGCCGGCGCGGGGCGCCGTAGGCGACTTCCAGCACCGGCCGTCCGCCCTCGGACTCGACGGCGATGGAGCCGCCGACGAGGCGGACGCGGTCGGGCAGGGCGAGCCCGCCGAGCGCGTCCGCGAGCCGGCCGCGGACGCTCGCCAGCGTGGTCGGGAGCGGGGCGGGCGCGTCGCTGGGGTTGTTGGTGCGGACGGCGGGGCGCGTCGGGAGTGCCTCGGCGAACGCGGCGAGGTCGCCGTCGGAGGCCAGGATCTGTTCGAGGGAGAAGGTGACGGGCTCGCCCGCGCGCTGCGAGGCGTCGTCGGCGAGCGCGGCCTCCTCCTCGCTCGTGATCCACCGGCGCGTGGCGACGCGGAGGCGGACGGTGGAGGCCCCGTCGCCGTAGGCGATGTCGCGGTCGATGACGAAGGCCCGGGCGTCGTCCTGGAGCGCGGCTTCGGCGTCGTCGACGGCGCCCGCGACGCGTGCTTCGCGGAGGACTTCCGAGAGCGTCGACGAGAGCGGGATGGCGACGGCGGCCATGAAGGCGAGGACGCCGAGCAGGCGCATCCGGGTGGACGCGAGGCCGGGCAGGCGGTCGAGCCAGCGGACGCCGCTGAGGGTGGCCGCGAGGCCGGTCGCGCGGCCTTCGTCGTGCCAGGCCCGGGCCGCCTTCACCACGTCGGAGCGTTGCATGCCGACGAGGAGGAACACGCCCATGCCGCTGAGCACGATGCCGGCGAGGTTGGCCCCGAAGAGGAGCAGCGCCCCGCTGGTGATGGCGCCCTGGCCGACGGCGATGCCGAAGCCGGCCGTCCCGAGCGGCGGTACGAGCGCGACGGCGACGGCCACGCCCGGGATCGACGCCGAGAGCCGGGTCTCACGCGAGGCCGTGACGACGGCGCCCGCCAGTCCGGAGAACACGGCGATGGCGAGGTCGAGCGTCGTCGGGCGCGTCCGCGCGGCGATCTCGTCCGTGACGGTGTGGAACGGCAGGAGCCACGTCAGCAGCGCCGCCAGCGCGACGATCGAGGCCGCGCCGACGAAGATGGTGGCGGCGGTCTGGACCAGCAGCCGCCCGTCGCCGACGGCCAGGGCCATGGACAGGCCGAGCAGCGGGCCGAGCAGCGGCGCGACGAGCATCGCGCCGATGACGACGGCGGTGGAGTTCAGGATGAGCCCGAGCGTGGCGATGGCGCCCGAGAGCAGGAGGACGGCCCAGAAGGGGACGTCGGCGTCGGTGGCGGCCTCGGCCGTGTCGCGGTAGAGCGTGGGCCGGTCCCACGTGCGCAGGCCGAGGTGGCGGCGGGCGGCCTCCTCGACGGGCGAGTCGCCGTCCGGGGCGTGTTCGAGAACGGGGTCGTCCTCGGGCGGGGCGTCGGCGTCGGGGAGGTCGGGCATCCGGAGCGAAAAGAGGGCCGGAGACGACGGGCCGGGGCGGGCGTTCCAGCC
>CAYPVZ010000647.1:0-2186 GCA_964414235.1 uncultured Rhodothermales bacterium
CGACGACGGCGGCCCGAACCGAGGCGCGGCCCGCGTGTTGTTCCTGAGCGGCACCGTGCCCGTCGAGTCTGCGCCAGCGGCAGCGTCCGGTCTCGTCGTCGTGCCCCAGCCGGTCCGCCAGCGCGCCGAGGTCCGCGTCACTCTGGCAGCGCCCGGCCCCGTCGTCGTCGACGTGCTGGACGCCCTCGGCCGCCGGCTGGCGACGCTCGCCGACGCGACGCTGGGGGCGGGTCCGCACCGCCTCGCCGTCGACGCCTCGGGCTGGCCGGCCGGCGTGTACGTCGTCCGTCTCCGCGCCGGCCTCACGGTCGCGACGCGGGCGTTCGTCGTCGTCCGCTAGCCCGGCGGAACGAGCGCGGGGCGCCGGCCCCGACGACCAGCGCCTGAGGATCGAACGGACCGGCCGCGCTAGCCGATGGGCGTGTCGACGGAGTAGGCTTCGAGCTGGCGGCGGTAGGCCGCGAGGAAGCTGGCCGCCATGGCGCCGTCGATGATCCGGTGGTCGTAGCTCAGCGAGATGTAGACCATGTGCCGGATGGCGATGACGTCGCCGGCCTCGGTCTCGACCACGACCGGCCGCTTGACAATGGCCCCGGGCGAGAGGATCGCCGTCTGCGGCTGGTTGATGATGGGCGTGCCCATGAGGCTGCCCAGGCTGCCCACGTTCGTGAGGGTGAACGTGCCGCCCTGGAGCTCGTCCGGCTGGAGCTTCTTCGAGCGCGCGCGCGCGGCGAGGTCGGCCACGTTGTGCGCCAGCCCGGTCAGGTTCTGCTGGCCCGCGTTGCGGACGACCGGCACGAGGAGCCCCCTGGTCCCGAGCGCGACCGCGATGCCGATGTGGTAGTCCTTCTTGACGAGGATCCGCGTGCCCTCGACCGAGGCGTTGAGCAGCGGGTGCTCGCGGAGCGGCTCGATGGCGGCCTCGATGAAGTAGGGCGTGTAGGTCAGCTTGACGCCCTCGCGCCGCTGGAACTCGTCCTTGTGCGCCTCGCGGTGCCGCACGAGCCCGGTCACGTCGACCTCGGCGAAGCTGGTCACGTGCGCGCTCGTGTCCTTCGAGCGGCGCATGTGCTCGGCGATGAGCTGGCGCATCCGGTCCATCTCGATCACCTCGACGCGCTCGCCGGCCACGTCCGTCGTCGGCGTGGCGGAGGCGCGGGCGGCCTCGGCGCGCGTCGGCGGCTGGGGCGCCGGACGAGCCGGGGCGGGCGCCGGAGCCGGGGTCGGTGCAGGCGCGGCGGCCGGAGCGGCCGTCGGGGCGCTCTCGGCGGCGGTGCTCTTGGGCACGGGCGGCGGCGCGGCCGCGGGCTGCTCCGGCTGCTGGCCGCGCGACTCCAGGTAGGCCATCACGTCGTCCTTGCTCACGCGGCCGTCGGAGCCGGAGCCCTGGATCGACTGGAGTTCGCTCAGCGAGATACCCTCGGCCTCTGCGATGGACCGGACGAGCGGCGAGTAGAAGTTTCCGGCGTCGTCGCGGCGCGGGATCGGGCCGGCGTCGGCCGAGGCCTCCGCGCCACGCGCCTCCTGCGCAGCCGGCGCCGAGGCGGGCGCCTCGGGCGTGGCCTCGCCGCCGTAGCTCTTCTCGTACGCCTCAGGCTGGCGATCCGCGCCGCCCGTCGGCGCCGCGTCTCCGCCCGTCGAGGCCGCTGCCGCCTCGCCGATGACGGCGATGAGCGTGCCGACGTCGACCGTCTCGCCCTCGGGCACCAGGATCTCCAGCAGCGTCCCCGCCGCGGGCGACGGCACCTCGGAGTCGACCTTGTCGGTCGAGATCTCCAGCAGCGTCTCGTCCTGCTCCACCACGTCACCGACGGCCTTCTTCCACTCCAGCACCGTCCCCTCCATCACGCTCTCGCCCATCTTGGGCATCACGACTTCGACACGGGCCATGGGGGGAGCGCGGAGCGCGGGAGTGGGTGCGGACGGGGCAACGAAGATACCCTGCCCCCAACGCCGCTCCGGGCGGAACCGCTCCCGAGGTCCCGATGAAGACCGTTCGACGGCGGGAGCCCTCTGCGACGGCGGCCCGCGACGGGCCTTTCCAACGCCCGGCTGGCGACGCGCGCCGCCAGCCGGGCGCCGGCGCTACCGGGTCGGAGCGGCGGCCGGGAGGTCGAGCACGGTCCGGAGACCGGGCTTCGCGGCGCCGATCCGCTTGGCCGTATTGACGACGGCGGCGACGGTCG
>CAYPVZ010000648.1:0-2169 GCA_964414235.1 uncultured Rhodothermales bacterium
TGCCGCCGACGTATCGCCAGGCAGAGGCGACGCTCAAATGTCCACACGACCTAGAGCGAACACGTGTTCGCGGTTGCGGAGAGCCGGCCAGCGCCCCTCGGCGCGGCCGGTGCCTGGGGACTCCGGGCCCGTCGAGGTCTCAGATCCACCCTCGGACCTCGAAACGGCGGGGGCTATGAGCTGAGATCTCGGTGTGGCCCTTCGGACTCCACACCCGAATTGGGGGTCTCGCGTGTCGCCGCGAATACCCAGGGTTTGACGGATCGCGATGATCGGTGAGGTCGGACTTCGTCTCGCAGCTCAGCGCATGGTGGCGTCGCGCCGAAGCGGTGTCTCCGCCTCTTGTGAGCACCTCGCGGGCGTTCGAGGCTTCGCCCGGCCACCCGTGCACTTCGCCGGGACGGGCGTGCACCTCGCCGGGCGGGTCGCAACGGGGTTCTGGGGGTGCCGTTGAGGATCGCGACACCGCTCGGCTGCCCCCGTGATTCTCCGATTCCCTATTCTCCTCGCCGCGCTGGCGGTCGCCTGTGGGCCGGCGGCAGCGCAACAGCCTGTCGAGCCCAGCATGGCCGTCCTCACGCTGGACGAGGCGCTCGCTCTCGCGCTCGGCCGGAACCTCGACCTCGCACAGGCCGCGACGAACGTCGCGGTCGCCGAAGTCAACGTGGCCGAGGACCGCGCCGCGTTCGGCCCGTCGCTCTCTGTTTCTGGTGGGCCGACCCTTAGCTACGCCCGCACGGCGGGTTTCGTCGACAGCAGGGGCGCGAGCAGCGGCTCAGGAGGCGACCTGACGACGGGCCTCAGCGTGAGCGCCTCGTCTAGCCTGACCGTCTTCGACGCCGGGCTCCGGCGGGCCAACCTCGCGCAGTCGCAGTCCCAACTGGCAGCCGTCGAGGCCAGCCTCAGCCGGACCGAGGAGCAGACGCTCTACCTCACAACCACCCAGTACCTCGCCGTGCTCCAAGACGTCGCGCTCGTCGGGGTCTACGAGGAGGCCCTGGCCGCCCAGGAGGCCCAGCTCGACGTCATCGAAGCCAACTACGAGTCCGGCAACCGGTCGCTCGCCGATGTCCTCCAGCAACGGGCGACGATCGCCCAGAGCCGCCAGTCGCTCGTCTCGGCCCAGCAGGGCGTGGCCCTCTCGCTCCTCGACCTCAAGCAGACGCTCCGCCTCGACGCCACCGCCGACGTCACGGTGGTCCCCGTCGACACGACGGCCATCGTGCCCGTACCCGACGACGCCACGCTGGCGGCGGTCGCGGTCTCGCAGCGGAGCGACGTGGAGGCCCAGCGGCTCCAGACCGAGGCGGCCGAGTCCGCCATCCGGGCCGCGCGGTCTGGGCTCTACCCGTCGGTCTCGGTTGGGCTCAACGCCGGGTCGAGCTACGTGAGCGGGTCGGGCGGCCTGGCGACGCAGCTGTTCGATACGCGCCCGAGCGCCGGGCTCAGCCTGGGCGTTACGGTCCCAATCCTCGACCGGCGTCAGGCCCGGAGCGCCGTCGAGCGCGCCCAGATCACGCTCGACAGCGAGCGGCTGACGTTGGACGCCGTCGAGCAGAAAGCGGCCTTCGAGGCGGAGCAGGCCGTCCTCAACGTCCGCTCGACTGAGGCACGCTTGGACGCAGCCGAGGCTCAGTTAGCCGCGGCCGAGGAGGCCCTCGACGCTGCCCGCGAGCGGTACCGGGTCGGCACCTCCACGTTCGCCGAGTTGGCAGACGCCCAATCCCTCGCCGTCGATGCGCAGGGCCAGGTCGCCCAGACTCGCTACCAGGCGCTCATCGACCGCGTCGCCCTCGGCTACGCCGTCGGCGACCTCCTCCCCGCCCTCGACGCCCTCCGCTAGCTCACCCCGCAGGGGCTCCACCCGTGACCCGCTACAAGAAAACCCTCGTTCTCGTCGTCGCGGCCGTGGCCGTCGTCGCCCTCCTCTGGTGGGCGTTCGGCCCCGACCCCGACACCAACGGGACCTACGTCTACACGACTGTCGAGCGGACCGATCTGCGAGCGACGGTCTCCAGCACCGGCACGCTCGAAGCGACCGAGACCGTCGAGGTCGGCACCCAGGTGTCCGGTCAGGTCGCCGCCGTCTACGTCGACTACAACGACACGGTCGTCCAAGGCGAGCTCCTGGCCGTCCTCGACACGGACGCGCTCGACGCCTCGCTGGAG
>CAYPVZ010000649.1:0-2165 GCA_964414235.1 uncultured Rhodothermales bacterium
GATCTGGCGTCGCGGGCGCGGCGCCAGATCTGGGCGTCGGCGGTCTGGACGGTGAGGAGGACGGCGAGGGCCGCCAGCAGGGCGCGGGTCATGGTCGGGGAAGGGGGCTCGTCCTCCCTACGGCCTCACGTCCCGGACTCCATCATCGGGGCCGGCGGCGTGTCGGATGGCCCACCGGACGTGCCCCGCACATGCCCGTATGTTGGGGCCCCTGGCCTCTCGCCTCGCCGTGCCCACCACGCTCGACCTCGTCGCGGCCGCCCGAACGGGCGATGGCCCCGCTGCCGTCACGCTCTACGACGCCGTCTACGACGAACTCCGCCGGTTGGCACGCCGCGTCCGGACCGGCGCGACGCCGGAGACGCTCAACACGACGGCGCTCGTCCACGAGGCCTACCTCAAGATGGCCGACGGCGCGGGCTACGAGGACCGGGCCCACTTCCTCGGCGTCGCGGCCAAGGCCATGCGGCATGTCGTGATCGACCACGTCCGCCGCCAGCGGGCCGACAAGCGCGGCGGCGACGCCGAGGTGCTCCCGCTGCGCGAGACGCTCGTCGGCGACGCCCCGGACGAGGACCTCCTGGCACTCGACGAGGCGCTCTCCCGGTTCGCCGAGGTCGACGAGCGGGGCGCGCGTGTCATCGAGTGCCGCTTCTTCGGCGGGCTCACCATCGAAGAAACGGCCGCCGCCCTCGGCGTCTCGACGCCGACCGTCGAGCGGAGCTGGCGGTCCGCGCGGGCGTGGCTCGTCCGTGAGCTCCGGCACGAGCCGTGATGGGCCGGCCGCGGCGACTGCGTAGACAGGACGGTTCTCCTCCGATTCTGACATGACCCGCTGGCGCCGCGTCGAGGCCGTGTTTTCTGAGGCCGCCGACCTCGCGCCGGCGGCGCGGCCGGCGTTTCTCGACGCAGCCTGCCGCACCGACGACGGCCGCCCGGACGCCGCGCTGCGCGAGGAAGTCGAGGCGCTCCTCGCGGCCGACGTCGTGGCGGACGGCTTCTTCGACAGCGCCGAGGTCCGCCTCGGCGACGCCGCCCGCGCGGCCGTCGCCCAGTCGGAAGCGGTGCCCGACGTCGTCGGGCCGTGGCGGCTGGTCGAGGAAGTCGGGCGCGGCGGGATGGGGACGGTCTACCGCGCCGAGCGCGCCGACGGCGCCTTCGAGCAGACGGCGGCCGTCAAGCGGGTCCGGCCCGGGCTGGCGGCCGACCTTGTCGCCCGGTTCCGCGCTGAGCGCCAGATCCTGGCCGGCCTCGACCACCCGAACGTGGCCCGCCTCCTCGGCGGCGGCGTGTCCGACGACGGCCAGCCGTGGCTGGCGATGGAGTTCGTCGAGGGCGAGCCGATCACGACGTACTGCGACCGCCGGAGGCTCGCGGTCAACGAGCGGCTGGCGCTCTTCGAGACCATCTGCGAGGCCGTCGCCTACGCCCACCGCCGGCTCGTCGTCCACCGCGACCTCAAGCCGTCGAACGTCCTCGTGACCGACGACGGGACGGTCAAGCTCCTCGACTTCGGCATCGCCAAGCTGCTCGACGCGGACGCCGAGGCCGAGCCGCTGACGCAGACGGGCCGCTGGCTCCTCACGCCCCAGTACGCCGCGCCCGAGCAGGTCGGCGGCGGCGCCGTCACGACGGCGACCGACGTGTACGCGCTCGGGGCGCTCCTCTACGAACTGCTGACCGGCCGGCGGGCCGTCGAGGTCGAGGGGCGGAGCCCGGCGGCCGTCGAGCGGGCCGTCCTCGCCGCCGAGCCGACGCGCCCGTCCGACGCGGTGACGACCGCCAGCCCGACGGGCGGTCGCGTCCCGGCCGACCCGGCGGGCCCGTCGGAGCCCGCGCCCGGCGACACCGGCGCCCTCCGCTCGACGACGGCCGACCGCCTCCGGCGCCGGCTCCGCGGCGACCTCGACCGGATCGTGATGAAGGCGCTTCGCAAGGAGCCCGAGCGGCGCTACGAGGGCGCCGCCGCCCTCGCCGCCGACGTCCGGCGCCACCTCGACGGCCTCCCGGTCGAGGCCCGTCCCGACGCGGCGGGCTACCGGATGGGCAAGTTCGTGCGGCGCCACGGGGTCGGCGTGGCGGCGGCGGCGCTCGTGCTGCTGGCGGTCGTCGGCGGGGCGGGGGTGGCGCTGTGGCAGGCGGCCGAGGCGAGGGCGGCCCAGGCC
>CAYPVZ010000650.1:0-2150 GCA_964414235.1 uncultured Rhodothermales bacterium
GTTCCGCGCCAGGCAGGCGGAGGAGGAGGCCCGCGACATCGCCGCGCGCTTCGACCAAGCGGACTCGCTGTCCGATCTCTTCCCCGAACTCTACCATCGCCGCGTCGGGCAGGCGACGGCGCGCCAGCGCGAAAGCGACGGCATGGCGCGCGACGAGGCGGGCAGGATCGCCATGGCGATCGCGCGCACCAACATGGTCGAACGGGCCTATCGCGAAGCCGCGCGGCTGGTCGAGCGGGACGACGTAGGCATCGCCCGCGCTGTAGCGCCGGCCTCCGGCGTCGACGTCCTGCGCCAGCTCGCGGATCTCGGCGCGGCTGCGGGCGAGGGTCTGTGCCAGCGCCTGCCCGCGCGTCCGGTGCGCGTCGAGGCCGATGACGTAGGCGCCGTGGTAGGGCCGCTCGGCGTAGAAGTCGCGCATGTGGCGGAGCAGCCGCTCGCGGAGCGCGACGGCGGCCCGGAGCGTCGAGACGGACGTGGCGAGCTGGTTACGGACCGTGAAGGCGTAGTCCAGCCGGCCGTTCTCGTCGGTCTCGCGCAGGAGGGCCCGGCTCGACGCCTGCTCGAAGAGGATGCCGACGGCGCCCTGGACGTCGGGGTAGGTCGAGCCCTTGCCGTAGTAGAAGTCGTCGTAGCCCTCCTCGGTGAAGTAGAGGCTCCCGATCCGGTCCAGCTCGGCCGCGTGGAAGGTGCCGACGGCGCGCGTCAGGTCGAGGTTGGCGGCCGGCGTGTTGGGGTTGGTGCGCGACGGGATGCCGGGCTGGAAGAAGAAGGTGGACTCGGAGCCCATCTCGTGGTGGTCGGTCGAGAGCTGGGGCCGCCAGCGGTGCCACCAGGCCATGCGGCCGCGGCTCTCGGCCAGCTCCTGCGGCAGCCAGTCGCGGTTGACGTCGAAGAAGTAGTGGTTCGTCCGTCCGCCGGGCCAGGCCTCGCGGTGCTCGCGGTCGCGCGGGTCGGCGACGGGCGTGGTGCCGCGGTAGCTGTTGACCCAGTCGACGAAGCGGTCGCGACCGTCGGGGTTGAGCATGGGGTCCCAGAGGACGACCGTCTCGCGGAGCTGGCGGTCGATCTCGGCGCCCTGGGCGGCGGCGAGGTGGTAGAGCCAGACGAGGGCGGCCTCGGTGCCGGACGCCTCGTTGCCGTGGACCGAGTAGCCCTGGTAGACGATGGCGGGCATCGTCGCCAGCTCGGCGTCCGAGACGGTCGCGGGGGCCTCGCTCAGGCGGAGGTTGGCCTCGCGGATGGCCTCCAGCCGGGCGTGGTTCTCGGGCGCCGTGACGGTGGCGTGGACGAGCCGGCGGCCCTCGTAGGTCGTCCCGTGGAACCCCAGCACGACGCGCGGCGAGACGGCGGCGACGGCCTCGGCGTAGCGGATGACCTCCTCGGGGCGCGTGTGCCGCTCGCCGATGACGTAGCCCAGGACGGCCTGGGGCGTCGGGATGGCCGGGTCGTAGCCGTCGGTGCCCTCGATGGCGTAGTCGAGGGCGAGCGGGACCTGGGGCTGCGCGTGGGCGGCCGTCGCCAGCAGGGCGAGGGCGAGAGCGACGAGCGAGCGAGGCATGCGGGCGGGGGGAGTCCGCCCGAAACCTACGCGCGCTCGCCGGGCACCGACGCGGCGCCGATGCGGGCCGGGGCGGCGCGGGCCGTCGTGATGAGGGCCACGGCGACGACGACGGCGGCGGCGGACGCGAGCACGCGCGGGCCGAGCGGCTCGTCGGCGAGGGCCCACCCGAGGACGACGGCGACGAGCGGGTTGACGTAGGCGTAGGTGGAGGCCTTGGCGGGCGTCGACACCTTGAGCAGCCAGACGTAGGCCGAGTAGCCGACGAGGGCGCCCACGAAGACGAGGTAGGTGAGGGCCCAGGCCGACTTCGCCGAGACGGCGCCGACGTCGAGCCGCTCGCCGAGCGCCAGCCCGACGACGAGCAGCAGCGCCCCGCCGCCCAGCATCTGCATGCCCACGTTGAGCAGAGTCGACTCGGCCTTGGGCGCGCCGCGCTGGTAGATGGAGCCGAGCGCCCAGCTGAAGGCCGCGGCGCCGACCGCCAGCTCGCCGATGCCGTCGACGGGCTCGCCGCCGAGGCTGCGGGGGCCGACGAGCAGGCCGATGCCGGCCAGCCCGAGTACGATGCCCGCGACGACGGCCGGGC
>CAYPVZ010000651.1:0-2143 GCA_964414235.1 uncultured Rhodothermales bacterium
ACACCGGCGCCGATGGCATCCTGATGAACTCGGACGCCTCGGGCGGCCCGGTGTCGGACATCGCCGAGCAGGGCGTCTGCCTCGACGGCCTCATGGTGCCTGCCGCCAAGGCGGACGTGACGGCGTGGCTGGAGCAGAACGGCGTCGGCCGCCGGCAGGTCAACTACAAGCTGCGCGACTGGCTCTTTAGCCGCCAGCGCTACTGGGGCGAGCCGATCCCAGTCATCCACGTCGACGGCGAGGCGAAGCCGCTCCCGGCAGACGTACTGCCGCTGACGCTCCCGGAGGTCGACGAGTACCGTCCGGCGGCGAACGGCGAGAGCCCGCTCGCGACTGCCGAGGCCTGGCTGGCGACGACGGACCCCGAGACGGGCGCGCCCGCCCGGCGCGAGACGAACACGATGCCCCAGTGGGCCGGCTCGTGCTGGTACTACCTCCGCTACATCGACCCGCACAACGACGACCGGTTCGTCGACCCCGAGAAGGAGCGGTACTGGATGCCGGTCGACCTCTACGTCGGCGGCGCCGAGCACGCCGTGCTGCACCTGCTCTACGCCCGTTTCTGGCACAAGGTGCTGTTCGATGCCGGCGTGGTCTCGACCGACGAGCCGTTCCAGAAGCTGGTCAACCAGGGCATGATCCTGGGCGAGGTCGAGTACACGGCCTTCCGCCGCGTCGGCGACGACGGCCAGCCGTTCGGGTGGGTCTCGGCCGAGCACGCGGCGGAGGACGAGGACGGCGGCTGGCAGGACGCCCGCGACGGCAGCGCGCTCACGGCGGTCTCGGCCGCCGAGGACGAGGTCACGAAGAAAGGCGACGGCTTCGTGCTGGCGGCGCACACCGACGTCCGCGTCAACAGCCGGGCGCACAAGATGTCGAAGAGCCGCGGCAACGTGGTCAACCCCGACGACATCGTCGACGCGTACGGGGCCGACTCGCTCCGGCTCTACGAGATGTTTATGGGGCCGCTGGAGCAGGTGAAGCCGTGGAATACGCGCTCGGTCGAGGGCGTCCACCGCTTCCTGGCCCGCGCCTACCGCCTCGTCATCGACCCCGACACCGGCCGTCGCGCGGCGACCGTGATGGACGCCGAGCCGACGCGCGAGCAGCAGCGCACGCTCCACGCGACCATCCAGAAGGTGACCGAGGACATCGACGGCCTCCGGTTCAACACGGCCATCGCGGCGCTCATGGAGTTCGTCAATGCGGCGACCAAGTGGGGCCACATCCCGCAGGCGACGGCCGAGTCGTTCGCGCTCCTGCTGTCGCCGTTCGCGCCGCACCTTGCCGAGGAGCTCTGGCACGTCCTCGGGCACGACCAGTCGCTGGCGTACGAGAAGTGGCCGGTGTTCGACCCCGAGCTGCTCAAGGCCGACACGGTCGAGATCGCGGTCCAGGTCAACGGCAAGCTGCGCGGGACCGTTCAGGTAGGCGCCGAGGCGTCCAAGGACGCGATGCTGGCGGCAGCCCGCGCCGAGCCGAACGTGGCGCGCTACCTCGACGAGGGGACCGTCCGCAAGGAGATCGCGGTGCCGGGCCGGCTCGTCAACTTCGTGGTGACGTGAGGGCGCGCGAGGTCTACAACTGGGGCCGGCGCTGCCGGGCGTTCGTGATGGAGCGCTCGGCCGGCGACGCGGCGCACGACCTCGGCCACGTGCTCCGCGTCGTGACGTGGGCGCGGCGGCTGGCGCGAGCGGAGGCGGCAGATCTGGCCGTCGTGGTCCCCGCCGCGTGGCTGCACGACTGCGTGACAGTCCCGAAGAACTCGCCGGACCGCGCCCGTGCCTCCAAGATGGCCGCCGAGGCCGCCAGCGCGTGGCTTCGCCGCGAGGGATTCCCCGCGACGTGCCTGCCGGCGGTGGGGCACGCCATCGAAGCCCACAGCTTCTCAGCCGGCATCGAGCCACGGAGCATCGAGGCGGCCGTGGTCCAGGATGCCGACCGCCTCGACGCGCTGGGAGCCATCGGCGTCGCCCGGCTCTACGCGACGGCCGGGGCGATGGGCTCGGCGCTCGTCCATCCCGACAACCCCATCCCGGGCGACCCGCCCATCCGCCCGCTCGACGACCGCCAGTGGGCGACGGACCACTTCGCGGCCAAGCTCTTCCGCCTCCCGGCGACGATGCGGACGGAGGCGGAAGAG
>CAYPVZ010000652.1:0-2134 GCA_964414235.1 uncultured Rhodothermales bacterium
TCGGCGCTCCCTGCCGGGGTCTACGTGGTCCGCCTGGCCGCGGGCGGGCGGACGGCTGCGCTCCCGATCACCGTCGTCGACTAGGCGCGGAAATGGGCGGGGGCGCCCATGTGGCCCCCGCCCGGCCCCGGTAGCCTCGTCTCGTCCCGCCGACGTCCCTCGGCGCCGACGTCTTCCTGCCTCCTTTCGGCCACTCTGGCCTCATTCCATGATCCTCTCCCGTCTTTTCCTCCTCACCCTCGCGGCGTCCCTCGCCGTGGCCTCCGGCTGCGACTCGGACGATGCCGACGGCACGACGCTCTACGGCGACACCGTCGCCATCGGTGATGGCACTGCCCGCACCTACGTCTCGATGACGGGCGACACGCCGACCGCCATCGGCGTGCTCCTCACGGCCGACGCCCTCTCGGGCCTGCCCACGACCGGCTCCGGGGCCGGTCACGAGATGGACAACATGCACGTGCTTCCGGTCCCGGCCGCCGCCGGCCTCCTCACCGACCACCTCTCGCTCGACTGGAACCCGGTCGGCCACGACCCGCAGGGCCTCTTCTCGGTCCCCCACTTCGATGTCCACTTCTACTCGGTCCCGATGGCCGAGCGGATGACGTGGACGCCCGCGGACCCGGACTTCGCCAACAGCGGCCAGCCGCCGGCGGAGCGCTACATGCCGGCTGGCTTCATCCCCGACCCGAGCGGCGTCATCGTCCCGGCCATGGGCCTCCACTGGCTGGACGGGACGGACCCAACCTACGCCCCGGGCGGCCCCGGCTTCACCGAGGTGTTCATCTGGGGGAGCTACGACGGTGAGGTCGTTTTTGCCGAGCCGATGATCACGAAGGCCTACCTCCAGTCGCTCCAGGCGAGTGGGGAGGAGCACAAGGAGACGCTCATCCAGCCGCAGGCCGTTCGGGCGACCGGGCTCTACCCGACGACGTACTCGGTCCGCTACGACGCCACGGCCGAGGCCTTCCGGATCGAGCTGGGCGGGCTGATCCGACGCTCGGCTTCCTGAGCGGTCTCCCGGCCGCACACCCCGCTGGCGACGACGCCCGCCAGCGGGGCGGTCCTCCGTACCGCTCGATGCCTGCGATGCCTCCGACCTGGGTCCCCGTTGACCTGCCCGCCGCGGTGCGCGCCGTGGCGGCCCGGGGCGGCCGCGCCGTCGCCGCCCTCGATGACGGCCGGCTCCTGCGCTCGGTCGACTCCGGGGCGACGTGGGAGGTCACCGCGTCCCTCACGCTCCCCTCGACCTCGCTCCTTTACCTCAGCGACGCCATCCTCGCCGGCACACCCAGCGGCATGGCCCGGGCGACGAAGAACGGGACGTGGACCCTCGGCGCGCCGGTCCTGGACGGGGTCGCCGTGACGGCGCTCGCCGGACGCGGGGCGACGACGATCGCCGGAACGCACCGGGCCGGCGTCTACCGCTCGGCCGACGGCGGGCTCGTGTGGGAGGCCACCGGGCGTGGGCTCCCGCTCGACGGCGCGCGCCTTCGCATCTTCTCGGCCTCAGCCGGACGCAGCGGCCTCGTCGTGGCCCACGCCCTCGGCGTCAGCCGGAGCACCGACGGCGGGCAGTCGTGGTCGTCGGCGGGCGTTGGGCTGCCGCTTCAGATCGCCGGCGCAGCGCTGGCAGCCGATGGCGGTGCCCTCTTCGCGGGCGTCGGCGGACGGCTCTACCGCGCCGCGTTGGCCGCCGCCGCCCCGCTCCTGGCGTGGGCCGAGGTCTACGACGGCGTCGCTTCGGGGCGTCCGCTCGACCTCCTCGGGGCCGGGGCCGGGACGCTCTACGGGGCCGTCGGCGACCCACCCGCGCTCGTCCTCTCGGTCGATGGGGGCGGGACCTGGGACACGCTCGGCGGTGCACTGCCCGCCATCCCCGTCGGTCTCGCGCTGACGCCGCGCTGGCTGCTGGCGCTCGGCGCCGAGGGCGGGCTCTGGCGCGCTCCTCGCCCGCGTCCCGCGTCCGCCAGCGCCTCGGCCGAACCGACGCTCGCCGTCGAAGCCGCGACACTGGGCGAGGGCGTCATCGCCCGGTTCGCGCTCGGCGCCGCCGCGCCCGTTCGCCTCGTCATTCATGACGTGCTCGACCGTGAGGTGGCCTGCCTCGCCGACCAGGCCTTCACGGCGGGGC
>CAYPVZ010000653.1:0-2133 GCA_964414235.1 uncultured Rhodothermales bacterium
CCCTCGGCCGGACCTCCAGCACGTCCGCCGATCCGATCGCCAGGCGCGGCCCGGCCGAGGGGTCGCCGGGCGGGACGGCGGGGAACGTGACCTGCTGGCCGGGCGCGACCGTGACCGTCACCGCGACCTCGAACGGCGCGCCGGCCGAGACCGAATCTGCCAGCACCGAGAGCCGCGCCGTCTGCGCCGCCGGGCTGGCGACACCCGCCGCCAGCAGCGCGAGACCGCCGGCGATCCGCCCTCCCCAGGTCCCCCGTCTCGTCATCGACGCGCCCGGTGGCGGAAGAAGGCCGACAGCGGCTCGACGTAGTCGTCGTCGGTCCGCAGCGTGACGTGGTCGACGCGCGACGCCTTCAGCGTGGCCTCGACGGTGGCCGAGCGGTCGGCCGCACGCCGGGCGAACGACGCGCGGACGGCGGCGCTGGACGTGTCGACGAGCGCGGCGCGGCCGGTCTCCGAATCCACCACGCGGAGAAGGCCGACGGCCGGCAGCGTCTCCTCGCGCGGGTCGACGAGACGGATCGCGACGACGTCGTGCTTCTGAGCGGCCACGCGGAGCGCCTTCGCCAAGCCGGGCTGGCGGTCGGCGGGCACGAGGAAGTCGCTCACGAGGACGACGATGGCGCGGCGGCTCTGGATGCGGAGGACGTGATCGAGCGCGGCCGTGAGGTCGGTGCCCCGGCCGCGGGGGACGTGCGCGAACAGGTCGCGGAGCAGCCGCAGTACGTGGCGCTTGCCCTTCTTGGGCGGCACGAACCGCTCGACCTGGTCGGTGACCATCACCAGCCCGACCTTGTCGCTGTTGCGGAGTGCCGAGAAGCCGAGAACGGCGCAGACCTCGGCCGCGAGGTCGCGCTTGGGCCGCTCGCTGCCGAAGTCCTCGCTCCCCGAGACGTCGACGACGAGGACCAGCGTCTGCTCGCGCTCCTCCTCGAACAGCTTGACGTACGGCTCGCCCGTCCGCGCCGAGACGTTCCAGTCGATGGTCCGGACGTCGTCGCCGATCTGGTAGGGGCGGACCTCGGCGAACTCGATGCCGCGGCCCTTGAACGCCGAGTGGTACTCGCCCCCGAACACGTTGTCGACCAGCCCGCGCGTGCGGACTTCGACGTGGCGGATCTTCTTGAACAGCTCCCGGGGGATCACGGGCGAGGATCGGGTGAGGGCGAGGTCGTGCCGCCGCGAACGCGGCACTGGCGGGTAGATTACCCCCGGCCCCCGCGCCCGTTCTCTCCCCGCCTCGGCGTTCTGCTCGGGGGGCACGGGTGGAGCCGCTGCCCGACTGGCGATGGCTTCCGCCAGTCGCACCCTCGACACTCCCCTCCCGCCATGGCCAAGGTCGCCGTCCTCGTCTTCCCCGGGTCCAACTGCGACCACGACGCCTACCACGCCACGAAGCACGTCTTCGGGCAGGACGCCCGGTTCGTGTGGCACAAGGAGGGCTCCATCGGCGACGCCGACCTCGTCATCGTGCCCGGCGGCTTCTCCTACGGCGACTACCTGCGGGCCGGCGCCATCGCCCGGTTCTCGCCCGTCATGAAGGACGTCGTCCGGTTCGCGGGGACGGGCGGGCTCGTGCTCGGCGTGTGCAACGGGTTCCAGGTGCTCTGCGAGGCCGGGCTGCTGCCGGGCGCGCTCGTCCGCAACGCGAGCCTCCGGTTCGTCTGCCGCGACGCCCGCCTCCGCGTCGAGACGACGGCCACGCCGTTTACCGAGAGCCTGACGGAAGGCGAGGTTCTGACCGTCCCCGTGGCCCACGGCGAGGGCAACTACACGGCCGACGAGGCGACTCTCGACGAACTGGAGGCCACCGACCGCGTCGTCTTCCGCTACGTGGATGCGCACGGCGAGCCGGGCGACAGCCCGAACGGCGCGGCCCGCCACATCGCCGGCATCGCCAACGGCGGCGGCAACGTGCTCGGCATGATGCCGCACCCCGAGCGCTGCGTCGAGTCCATCCTCGGCAGCGCGGACGGGGCACGCATCTTCCGGTCCGTCTTCGAGCACCTGGGCGCCGACATCCCGGTCGCCGCGTAGGTGCCGAGCGCGACGCTCGACACGCCGCTCGGCCCGCTCACGCTCGTCTCGGACGGCGAGGCGCTCACGGTCGCCACGTTCTCCGGGCACACGGCG
>CAYPVZ010000654.1:0-2131 GCA_964414235.1 uncultured Rhodothermales bacterium
CGGCAACACGGGCCGCCGATACGCCGCCGCGCTCTACGACGGCCTCGGCGGCGACGCGGCGACGGTGGCGCCCTACATGGGCGCGGACAGCATCGAGCCATTCCTGGAGCACGCCGGCCGCTGCGCCTTCGTCCTCGTCGCGACCTCGAATCCGGGCGCCTCCGACCTCCAGCACCGCGACGTCGACGGCGAGCCGCTCTACCGGGTGGCGGCCCGGCTGGCGACGCGCGCCGCCAGCGGGAAGCCGGGCGAGGCCGGGTTCGTCGTGGGCGCCACGCGGCCGGCCTTGCTGGGCGATCTACGAGCCGAGTTCCCCGGGGTGCCGTTCCTCGTGCCTGGCGTCGGCGCGCAGGGAGGCTCCATTCGCGACGTGCTCGCCGCGAATGCGGGCGGGCCGATGCTCGTCAACGCCAGTCGGTCGGTCCTCTACGCCTCCACGAACTCGGACTTTGCCGAGGCGGCGGGCGAGGCCGCGGCGCGCCTCGCGGCGGAAATGAGGGTAGACTAGAAAAAGATGGCAGATTAACAGCCCGAGATCACGTATCTTTTCCTACGTTGCCTCCAGAGTTTATGATTCGCACACTCGTCTATTTCCTGCTCGCCACGCCGCTGGCGGCGCAGACCATCCCGCACCCTTCGGTCCCCCACCTGGCCACGTCTTCGTGGGTCGCACAGAGACCGCCCAACGCGCTCTCGCGCCAAGACATCCGCGTCAGCGTCGGAGTCGGCTCTCCGATCGATGGCGGCGGCGTCGCGATCAATAGCATGGCGACGATGACGGTCGAGAGCCGCTTTCTCGGCCCGTTCTCTGCCCAGCTCGGCGGTATGTACGGAATGGTCTCGACGGAGGACCTGGAAACGGCGGCGTTCACGGCGGGCCTCGGCCTCGCGCGAGGCTCCGAGGGCATCCGAACCTGGGTGATGGCGAACGTGTGGAGCCAGTCGCTTGAGAGACACACAAGCCCGGCGGCCTCGCTTTCGGCCGGGTTTCAAACGGGGATTGGCGGACGCGTGGGCACCTATGAAGTGGGCGTCTATGGAGAGGCGTACATGTTCCTGAGCGACATGCGCGCGCCTGAGGCGCCAGCTGGCCTCCTCGCGATGGGCCACGTCGGAGTGACGCTCACCATCTGAGCCCACAGACCGCACGCAGCACGTGAAGGCCTGCGTGCATCTCGGACCCCGTGGACCGGTCGGTCGGGTCGAGACAGATGGAGCCTTGGTGGAGCGAGGTGGGGTGTAACCTTCCGCTCGGGGCCCGCGTCGTTGAGTCGAACCGCTCCGACCATGTCCCCCGACGCTCTCGTCCGCCAGCACGCCGATCTCGTCTACCGCGTCGCCCTCCGGGTGACCGGGACCGCCGACGACGCCGCCGACGCTGCGCAGGAGGCGCTCGTCAAGGTCTGGCGAGGCATCGCGTCCGTCCCCTCCGAGCACCACCGCGCGTGGTGCGCCCGGGTGGCCCGCAACGCCGCGCTCGACCTGCTGCGCCGCCGCTCCGTGCGGCCCGCGGCAGGGCTGGCCGAGGCGATCACCGAACCGCCTTCCGACACCCCCCTCCCCGACGACCACGCCGAGGCCAGCGACCTCCGCACCGAGCTGACCCGCGCGGTCGACACGCTCGACGAGCCGTACCGCTCGATCCTCGTGCTCCGCGAGATCGAGGGGCTGGCCTACCAGGAGATCGCCGACGCGCTCGACCTGCCGCTGAACACGCTCAAAGTCTACCTCCACCGGGCCCGCCACCGCGTTCGCGCGGCGCTGGCCGCTTCCGCCCCCGAGCTGGTGCCATGACCCACCACTGCCTCCTGCTCGACGACTACCTCGACGGCCGGCTCTCCGACGCCGATGCCGAGGCCTTCGAGATCCACGCCCTCGACTGCGACGCCTGCGATGAGGCGCTCGCGCTCCCCGAGGAGTTGACCGCCGGCCTCCGCGACCTCGCCGACGTGGCGTGCCCGCCCGAGGTCCTCGACGCCGCCCTCCGCACGGCCCGCCGCGCTCCGGACCGGCGGGCCGTCGCGGGCTCCACCCGCCGCCGGCTCTGGGCCGCGCCGATCAGCCTCCTCGCGCTGGCGGTCGCGCTCGTCGTGCTCCTCCCGCCCGCACCGGACCGGCACGCCCCCACGGT
>CAYPVZ010000655.1:0-2129 GCA_964414235.1 uncultured Rhodothermales bacterium
CCACATCGGCATCGGTCGACACCCCGTCGACGCGGATCGTCCCGGCGCGCAGGCGCAGGCCGTCGGGGAGGATGTCGGTTACGGTGACGGCTCCCGTGTGCCGCGCGGCGTCCTGGTTGATGACCTGCACGCGGTACTGGATCACGTCGCCCGCCACGGCGGTCTGCGTCGAGGTCCCGCTCATTGTCCCGGTCCCGTCGTGAGGTGTCTCGTCCTCCTGCTCCTGCTCGCCGCGCCGCTGGCTCGCGCCGACGTCCGGTTCGACCAGATCTCGGTCGAGGACGGCCTCTCGACGACGACCGTCTCGGCGCTCGCCCAGGATGCGCGCGGCTTCCTGTGGATCGGCACCGAGGGGGGGCTCGACCGCTACGACGGCTATGCCATCCGGACCTACCGTCGCGACCCGGACGATCCGACCTCGCTTTCGAGTTCCTTCGTCCAGGCCCTTTATCCGACCCCTGACGGCGCGCTCTGGGTGGCGACCTATGGCGGCGGTCTCAACCACCTCGACCCGTACTCGGGGCGCGCGACGCGCTTCCGGCACGACCCCACCGACCCGGCCTCG
Source organism: uncultured Rhodothermales bacterium (assembly GCA_964414235.1). Taxonomy (GTDB): domain Bacteria; phylum Bacteroidota; class Rhodothermia; order Rhodothermales; family Rubricoccaceae; genus Rubrivirga. The sequence goes on from CAYPVZ010000655.1 coordinate 566, forward strand.
CTCTCCAGCGACCAGGTCCTCGACGTGAAGCCGGCCGGCGACGGGACGCTCTGGGTTGCGACGGCCGCCGGGCTCGACCGGCTCGACCCGCGGACGGGTCGCGTGCGCCGGTACCGATTCGGCGACGGTGAGTTCGATGTGCGTCGGCTCGCCGTGGGCGGCACCGGTGTGGTGTGGCTGGCGACGGCCGACGGGGCATACCGCTTCGACCCTGCGACGGGCCAGATCCGCAACGTGGTTCCCTCGGAGAGCGGCGCGTCGGCGCTGCTGCTCGACAAAGGGGGCGCGCTCTGGGTCGGGTTCGCCGACGAGGGGCTGGCGCTCCTGCGGCCCGGCGACGAGACGCCGCTCCGCTACGGGGTCGGCGCGCCGGAGGGCGGACTGTGCGGGGCGGCGGTGCAGAGCCTCCTGCGCGACGACGAGGGCGTGCTGTGGGTGGCGACTCGGGGGGGAGGCGTGTGCCGGCTCGACGACGCCTCGGGCACCTTCGAGTCGTTCCGCGTCGATCCCGACGATGCCTACGCCATCCCATCGAACGCCACGCGGACGCTGTTCCTCGACCGCGGCGGGCTGGTCTGGATCGGGACCTGGGACGAGGGGCTCGTCAAGATGCGGCGGACGGCGTTCTCGCATGTGCCGGCCTCGCCCGCGCAGGGCTTCCTGTCGAGCGACGTCATGAGCTTCGCCGAGGCGCCCGACGGGACGCTCTGGGTCGGCACCTACGACGCCGGCCTCTACCGCTACGACGTCGCCACGGGCGCCGCCAGCCGGGAGCCGGGCTGGCCGGAAGCCCTCCGCACTCTCGGTGTCCGCGCGCTCGTCTATGACGCGGGCGGCGCGCTGTGGGCGACGGCGGGCAGCGAGGGACTCTACCGGCGCGACCCCGGGACGGGCCGGTTCTCCCTCGTCCCGGTTCCTGAGGGCGTGCGGATCGACGGCGTGCTCGACCTCGCGCTCGGGCCGGACGGCACGATCTGGATCGGCGTCTACGGGCCGGGCCTCTGCCGAGTCGACCCGGAGGTCATCCGGGTCGCCTGTCCGTCCGCAGCCTGGGAGGGGGAGCGCGCCCTCCGCTCAGGCCTCGGGTATTCCGTCTTCCCGGACGCCGATGGTCGCGTCTGGGTGAGCCTCTGGGGCTCCGGCGTCGACGTCGTCGATCCGGAGCGCGGGCGCGTGGCGTCGTACACGTCCGACCCGGACGACCCGGCGTCGCTGGCGGAGACCAGCGTGGCGTCGTTCCTGCGCGACCGCAGCGGGCGGCTCTGGCTGGCGACGTTCGGCGGCGGGCTCAACCAGTTCGACCCCGGGCTCAACGACGGCGGCTTCCGCCACGTCACCGAGGCCGACGGCCTTCCCAACGGGACCGTCTACGGCGCGCTCGAAGACGACGAGGGCACGCTCTGGCTCTCGACGAACCGCGGGCTGGCGGCCTTCGACCCCGTCACGCGCGAGGTCACCACGTTCGGCGTCGAGGACGGGCTCCAGGGCGCCGAGTTCAACGGCGGGGCGTTCCTGCGGCTCGCCGACGGGCGGATGGTGTTCGGCGGCATCCGCGGGTTCAACG
>CAYPVZ010000656.1:0-2129 GCA_964414235.1 uncultured Rhodothermales bacterium
CCCGAGGCCGTCGACGTCGTCGCCAGCGGCCGCGCCGTCTCGGACTCGGTCGCCGACGGTCGCCGCCACGCGCGCTTCCTGGTGGACGAGGACGCGCCGCCCTACACGTTCGCCTTCGCCGTGGGCCACTACGCCGTGGTGGAGCAGGAGGGCCCCGTGCCGGTCCGCCACGCCCTGCTGGCCGCCGACGCCGGCCTCGCGGACCGCCTCGGCCGGACGCCCCGCGCCATCGAGGTCCTGCAGGACGTGCTCGGGCCGTACCCCTACGAGACCTACGCGACGGTCGAGGTGCCCATCGAGTACGCCGGCATGGAGAACGCCGGCGCGCCGTTCCTCCAGGCCGCCCTCTACCGCACCGACGCCGACGGGCGCAACGTGATCGAGGAGGTCGACCTCCACGAGCTCGTCCACCAGTGGTGGGGCAACGCCGTCGTCCCGGCCGACTGGCGGGACCTCTGGCTGGCCGAGGGCGCCGCGACCTACTTCACCGCCGAGGCCTACCGCCAGCTCGACGGCTGGGACGCCGGCCGCCGCCGCCTCGTCCTCATGGCGCGCGAGATCTCGGCCGCCGACGCCGCCCGCCGCCTCGCCCCCGAAGCGCTCGACGACCCGGCCGACGTGCTCACGGCGACGGTCTACCAGAAGGGCGGCGCCGTCTTCCACCTGCTCCGGCTTACGCTCGGCGACGCCGTCTTCTTCGAGGCCCTCCGCCGCATCCAGGCGGCCTACGCCGACCGCCCGCTCTCCACCGACGCCTTCCGCCAGGCCCTCGAAACCGTCTCCGGCCGCGACCTCCGCCCGTTCTTCGACCGCTGGGTGACCGGCGAGGGCGTCCCCACCCTCCGCGTCCGCTGGGACGCCCCGACGAAGACGCTCTCGTGGAGCGGCGAGGGCGACGACGGCACGCTCGACGGGGTCCCGTTCGAGCTGTACGTCCGTCAGGGCGGCCGGTCGTGGTTCGTCCCGGCCACCGATGGCGTCTTCTCGCCGCCCGGCGACGAGCGCCCCGAGGTCGAGCCGGCCGGCGTGCTGCTGGCCGTCGAGCGGGCGCGCTGAGCGCCGTCGGCGCAGCCCACGTCCAGGCGCGGGTGACGCCGGCCCGGGTGGACGTCGCGATCCCGTCGCGGGCGCTCGATCGGATCTACGGTCTGGAGCTGTACCGCGACCGGAGTCTGGCCGAGAGGCTGTCTGGCCGCTCACCCGCCGGGGAGCGATGCGCTACGAGAAGGCGGCCTGGAATGACCTTCGCTTCGCGCGTTCGGTCACGACGCCTCTTCTGCTCCAGGGAGGGCCGGGGCGCCGTCGCGGACATCCTCGTCCATGATCGGGGCGCGAAACGGAAGGCGGACGACGAAGCGGGCGCCGCCGTCCTGCGCCGCGTGCGCCGTGATCGACCCCCCATGCCCGACGGCGATGTCGTGTGCGAGCGAGAGGCCGAGGCCGGTGCCCTGGCCCGGCCCCTTCGTCGTGTAGAACGGTTCGAAGATCCGCGCGAGGTCCGCCTCCGGGATGCCGGCCCCGTTGTCCTCGACCTCGACGACGGCCGTCTGTAGTCCGACCTCGCCCTCGACATGCGTGCGGAGCGTGACCGTCGGGGTGTAGGACGTCGGACCCGTGGTCAGGCCCGCCCGCTCGCGGACGGCATAGGCGGCGTTCTCGATGAGGTTCTGAAACAGCCGGCTGAGCGCGAGCGGGACCCCTTCGATCACGACGGGCGCCTCGGGCGCCTCGGTGACCAGCTCGACGTGGGGGCCGCCGTCGTCGAGACCGGCGGTCACCTCCGAGAGGACCGTTCGGAGATCGACCGGCTGGCGGGTGCCTGTGATGCCGCGTGCGTGCGTGAGCATGGAGCGGACGATCCGGTCGGCCCGGTCGGCGTGCTGGCGGACCTTGCGGGCGTTGTCGCGGAGGTCGGGGAGCGTGGCGATGGCGGCCGCAGTATTCTCCTCCTGCGCCGCGTCGAGCACGTCGTCGGCGCCCTCCTCGACGAGCGCCGCGAAGTTGACGACGAAGTTGAGCGGGTTCTTCAGCTCGTGGGCCACGCCGGCCGAGAGCCGCCCGAGGCCGGCCAGCTTCTCCTGCTGCACCAGCTGGGCCTGCATCGTGCGGACCCGGTGGAGCGCCGCCGC
>CAYPVZ010000657.1:0-2120 GCA_964414235.1 uncultured Rhodothermales bacterium
GTCCGAATCAGCCGGACGCGCGACGGGAAGCGAACCGTCGTCTACGAGGTCGGAAAGCGGCCACCCGCGTGGCGGCCGGGCCCGTTCCCGCCGCCCGGCGGCACGTGTGTAGCCCACCACGCCGCGACGGACGAGGCACCGCCGTTCGGTGTCTGGACCGTCCCGCTCGGCGCGCACCGCTTCCGGTGCGTGTTCGGTCCGTATCCACTCCGGCGCTGACCAGACACAAAAAAGGCCGACCCTCGGAAGGGCCGGCCTTGGTTGCGGGGGGGGGATTCGAACCCCCGATCTTCGGGTTATGAGCCCGACGAGATACCACTTCTCCACCCCGCGGTTGGAATGCCCAACATACGGCTCTGCCAGGGGGGCGGCAAGGCGCCGCGGTGGAGCGCAGGTGAAGTCCGGCGCCAGCCGGATAAAAGGCTGTCGCGAAGAGGGTATGGCCTTCACGAGTTGTTCCCCTATCTTGGCCAGCGATCCCCAGACCCCTCACTCTCCCCGTATGGCCTCCGTCCGTCCGTTCCGGGCGCTCCGGCCGGCGCCCGAGTTCGCCGAACGCGTCGCCTCCGTCCCGTACGACGTCATCTCCACGAAGGAGGCCCGCGAACTGTCCGCGGGCAACGACCGCTCCTTCCTCCACGTCATCCGGCCCGAGATCGACCTGCCCGAGGGGACCGACGAGCACGCCGACGAGGTCTACGCTCGCGGCGCCGAGGCGCTCCGCCAGCTGGCGGCCTCCGACGCCTTCGTCCGCGACGACGCGCCCCGGCTCTTCGTCTACCGCCTCGTCATGAACGGGCGGGCCCAGACGGGCATCGTCGGGCTCGTCTCGGCCGCCGAGTACGACGGCGACGTCATCCTCAAGCACGAGAACACGCGGCCCGACAAAGAGGACGACCGGACGCGCCACGTGCTCACGCAGCGCGCCCACGCCGAGCCGGTCATGCTGACCTACCGCGGCGACGAGGCCATCGATGCGGCCGTGGCGGAGGCCATGGCGGGCGAGCCGCTCTACGACTTCCGCGCCAAGGACTACGTCGAGCACACGGTCTGGGCCCTCGATGACACGGGCCTCGTCGCCGACGCCTTCCGCGACGTCGACGTGCTCTACGTGGCCGACGGCCACCACCGGAGCGCCGCCGCGTCCCGCGCCGCCCGCGAGCTGGCGGACGTCGACGAGGCCGGATACTTCCTCGCCGTTCTCTTCCCGATGGAGGAGATGGAGATCCTGCCCTACAACCGGGTCATCTACGATCTGCCGGTGGGGAAGGGGAAGTTCCTCGACCAGCTCCGGCGGCGCTTCGAGGTCGAGGAGGCGCTCTTCCCCGATCCCGAGACGTACGGGACCGTCGCGTTCTACCTCGGCATGGACCACGGCTGGCACACGCTCCTTCTCCCGGAGACCGAGCGCGACGGCGTGGCCGACACGCTCGACGTGGCCCGTCTCGCCGAGTTCGTGCTGGAGCCGATGCTCGGCATCACCGACCCGCGGACCGACGCCAACGTCGGCTTCGTCGGCGGCATCCGGGGCACGGAGGAACTGGAGCGGCTCGTCGACTCCGGCGAGGCCGACCTCGCGTTCTCGATGTTCCCCACGGCCATCGAGGAGCTCCTCGACGTCTCCGACGCGGGTGAGCTGATGCCGCCCAAGTCGACGTGGTTCGAGCCGAAGCTGCGCAGCGGGCTCCTCGTCCACACCTTCTGGGACGAGTAGGTCGGAACGTCTGAGGGCCGACGGGTTCGAAGGGGCGGCGGTGCCGATCGCGCGCCGCTGTCCTTCGACCTCACCGCCTGACCCGCTGCCATGAAGCTCCTCGTCGCCGACGCCTTTTCCGAAGACGCCCAGGACCGCCTCCGCGCGGCCGGGCACACGGTGGTCGAGGACGCCAGCCTGACGGGCGAGGCGCTGACGGCTGCGCTCCGCGAGCACGCGCCTGAGGTCGTGATCGTCCGCTCGACGAAGGTCACGGCGGCCGATCTCGACGCGTCGCCGTCGCTGGAGCTGGTCGTCCGCGCGGGCGCGGGCGTCGACACGATCGACGTGGCAGCGGCCTCGGAGCGGGGCATCTTCGTCGCCAACTGCCCGGGCAAGAACTCGATCGCCGTCGCGGAGCTCGCGT